>JAUCGI010000170.1 GCA_030378035.1 Desulfobacterales bacterium HSG2 | reverse complement strand
CACTTTCGGGTTAGGTGAATTCTTTTCTGCCCCTTTGTGCCCTTTGTGCCTTTGTGTGAGATATGAAATGCCGCCGGCTCCGATTGGGAAAAAGTGTAAACTACTTCCGGCTTTTATGAAGGATGCCAGATAAAGATAAAGATAAAGATAAAGAGCAAGAGAAAGAGCAAGAGAAAGAGCAAGAGAAAGAGCAAGAGAAAGAGCAAGAGCAAGAGAAAGATATCTTCAATCTTCAATCTTCAATTTAAAATAAACCCGGGTTCCTTCTCCGGGCATGGACTGAACGTCCAGAACGCCTCTGACAAGCGCGGCCCGCTCCCGCATCCCTGCCACGCCCAGGCCTTCCGCTTCCGCCAGATCAGAGGTGCTGAAGCCGAGGCCGTCATCCACAACGGTCAGGGTCAGTACGCCATCTTCCACTTTCAGGAGGACTTCCGTTCGGCTCGCGTCCGCGTGGCGCGCCACATTGGTCAGGCTCTCCTGGGCGATCCGATAGGCTGAAGTGGCGATTTCACCGCTGATCATCGGCACATTGAAATGCTCGAATATACAGGTGATCCCGGTGCGTCTTTCAAAATCCGCGGTAAACCACTCCAATGCGTCAACAAGCCCCAGGTTGTCAAGCACACCGGGACGCAGCCGCATGGCGATGCCCCTCACATCTTCAATCGTCTGGTCGATCAGGTCACACATCGTCAGAGATCGCTCCGCAGCTTTGGCATCCGTCTCTTCCAGACGCTTCTTCAGCCAGACGGAATCCATTCGCAGGGCCGTGAGAATCTGGCCCAGTTCGTCATGAAGCTCCCGGGCAATCGCGGCCCGCTCTTTCTCCTGTCTGGCCATGATATTGCCTGAAAGACGCCTGAGCTGATCCTGGGCTTTTTTCGTCTCGGTAATATCTGCCGATATTCCGCCAACCCCGCTGGCAGCACCGGATTCATTATAAATCGGAAATTTCACAGAAAGATAGGTATGACTCCCATCTGTATGAGGAACAATCTCCTCTGACTGAGAGGAACAGCCTTCCGACAGAACTTCCATGTCACCGGCCCGGAATTGTTCCGCGAGTTCCCCGGGATGGATATCATAATCGGTCTTTCCCCGTATCTCTTCATTCTTTACGCCGAACAGATCCTCATAGCGGGAATTAATTAGAAGATAGCGTCCTTCTCTGTCTTTGATATAAACAACATTGGGCGTATATTTGAGGATGCTCGATATCTCTTCTGTCCTTTTCTTCACCTGACGTTCAAGGTCTTTGGAATAGATACTCAGCTCCTCCTTGGCGCGTTTCAGGGATTCCTCGGCATGCTTCCTTTCGGTCACATCAATAGAGACCGCCAGGGACCGGACAATATTCCCGTCCGCGTCCCGCTCGCCAATGGCAGAAAGGAGCACCTCTATAATCCCCCCGTCCTTTTTGACAAACTGATACGGAACCTCATTGCAGAATCCGGTCTTAAAAAATTCGGGAATAATCACCTCTTCAAGATATCGGCCGGAATCTTCTGTCAGGAATCGGGAAAGCTTCTGCCCGATCACTTCGTTTTTGTCGGTATAGCCGAGGGCTTTGAGCCAGTGGTCGCTCACCCTGACGAGGTCGCCTTCATTGTTTATTGAGTGGAGCATTGCAGGCGCGTTATGATATATCGCACGGTACCGTTCCTCGCTCTCCCGCAGCGCCTTCTCAACTCTCTTTCTCCGTATAATCTCGCAACTGGCCCTTCTGTAGAGTATGAAGACCGATATTCCCACAAGAATGGACAGCATCAGGGTGATATCCCCTGTGATCTGGATCAGAGGATCGGAAACTCTTTTGGAAATTGCACGGAGGCTTTGCAGATGAATGACATGCCAGCCCGGATAATTATCAATCTCTGACCGATGCGTCAGATACTCATTTCCCGAACGGTCCGCTGAATATTTTTGCCCCTTTGTCTCCAGACCGGTCCAAAGCCACGGGCCTTCACCGAATTGCAGAGAACTTGCAATCTGAGACATTTCTTCAGAAGAGAGTTTTTTTAATGAAGTGTAAAGCCACTCTTCTCGGCTGGAGATGAAAACAATGCCTGACGGATCTGTGACCAGCACAATCTCGTCATCATTTAAGTTTAACTCCTTTTCAATCAGATCGATGGAGGCTTTGATGACAGCAAGACCTGCCGGCGCGTCTCTCTCTTCCCCATAGACCGGGTGACTATAGTACGCTCCCCGTCTTTCAGAGGCTGTGCCGAGGGCTAGGTAGGTGGCCGCCAGTCCCCGGATCCCCTTCCGGAAATACGGACGAAACGCAAAATTCTCTCCCACAAAACTGTCAGGCGAGTTGCGATTGCTGGATGCGATGGTGTTTCCCTCATGGTCTGTCAGATAGCAGACTTCGACATTCAGGGTCTCTTTGAAATGGTCCAAAATGACATTTGCTTCTGACAGGGAATCCCCGCTCGGACGGATCAGGGCCTGACCGAGTTCTCTCATCCCGGCCAGCGTTTTCACCGGTTTTATATTCTCCGACAGAAAAAAAGAGAGGTTTTTCTTTATCATCTCCAGGCGGGAGACGGTTCGCGTCTCGGCCTCCTTGTGCGCGGCTTCTCTGAGGGATGAATAATAGAGATATCCGCCTGCGGAAGCGGACAGAAAAGCCAGAAGCGATAATACGAGCAGAATTAAGCGAAGTCTCATGGATTTATTCCTTATTTGTCATTCCTGCGAAAGCAGGAATCCACTTTCGACAAAAAAACTGTCTCCTACAGGAGTGGATTCCTGCTTTCGCAGGAATGACAGAAAAAAACTATTCCAATTCAGCAGGCTCCATGTCATATTCGGAGAGTATTTTCTGAATCGCCCCTTCTTTATACAGTTCTCTGAATGCCGAGTTAAATTTGTCAACTGTTTTTCCATCGGTGTATTGCTTGGAAAACCCGATATAATACTTCAGATTTTTATGACTACCTGCATAGCGAATACCCTTCAGATTCAGCTTTTTGATCATCGCGTGGCCCACATCCCTGTTGGAATATACCGCGTCAACTCTCTTGTATGCCAGCTTTCTGAAACCGGGTTCATCATCAGGTCTCATATCGATTTTCAGTTCTCCGATTTCATCTCGTATCTTCTCCAGCGACCGGGACGTATTTGAGGGACCATAAACGCCGACTGTGTAATCGCTGATATCTTTTGTCTGCTTGAATTGAAGGGGATTGTCATCGTGTGTGAAAAAACCGTATTCTGTTTTCAAAATTGGAAGGGAAAACCGGAGCCATTTTTCACGCTCCCGGTTCCGGCCGATCAGAAATATCCCATGGATTTTCCCGGCTTTAATCATCATCTGAGCACGTCTCCACGGGAATATGCTGAGGGAGCAGGTTACATCCGCTTTATCGCACACCAGTCGGATAATCTCTGCCGCAGGACCGGACACTTTGCCATCAACCTTGTAAGAGAACGGTGCAAAGTCCTGGGTGGCCAATTTAAGCTCTGACGCGGTTCCCTGTGTCGCTGTGAGAATGCACAGGGCGAATATAAGAATGGAAGATATTTTTTTTACGATCATATTATTATTCCTCTCCATGCAGAAAATCACGCAATGTGCAAGTTTAAAAAAACACAGAGAACACAGAGAAGAGACGGAGTTTACAGAGATGCCTCTGTGTTCTCTGTGGTCTGTAAAAAGTTGCACATGGCGTAAAATCGTATAAAATTTAAGAAACTTCTGTGAACGATGAGTCCGAAAGAAACCGGTTTTTTTCAAAAAAGCTGGTTTTTGTGCCTGACAAACACTATCTTATAAGGTGAACAGGGTAATTTTGCACTTAGGAGCGATGGGCAGGGTAAACCCTGCACTCCGGAGTGGTTGCGAATGCTGATGTGCAGGGTAAACCCTGCACTCCGGAGTGGGTGGTGGACGAATTAGGGTCAAGTTTTTTGGGGACGCACACTTAACAATGTAATCGGACAGCGGCGAAACATCTTTTCCGCGTTTGATCCGAAAACCACACCGGCGAGGTCGCCGCGTCCTTTCGGGCCCATTACCATCAGGTCCGCGCCTTCATCCTGTATCACCTGGATTAATTCCTGAAACGGCACCCCTACCCTGACAAGCTTCTTGAGAGGACTATGTGTGCAGGATATTTCTTCGACCAGCTTTTCCGTTTGCCGGACTCGTTCTTCTTTTGCCCGTTTTACATAATCATCCGCACTCCTTTCTACATATTTCTCCACGGTTCTGTCAAATTGTCCTTCCGCAACCTTGAGAATCGTGTCGATCTCTCTCTGATTGATGACATTTACGATGATCAGTTCGGCCTGAAATTTTCCTGCCAGACTGACCGCATATCCGACGGTTTCCTTTGAATAGTTTGAGAAATCACAACCGACCACTATTTTACTGATATTTTCCATTTTATCCCCCTTAAAAATCTCCTGTTCATACTTAAACTTGAACTTGAACTTGAACTTGAACGTGAACATAAACATGAACTTTAAACATGAACATGAACATGAACTTATACTTGCCCGTTCAAGTTCAAGTTCAAGTATTAAGTTCAAGTTCAAGTTCAAGTTCAAGTTTAATTCACGTTCACGTTCAAGGCCAGAGAACCAATCCTTTATTTTCCTGCCGGCGAAACAAAATGAGTCGAAGACATGTCCAGAGGCCATATCGTCTCAAATTTGCCATTAATAATCTGTAAGACCAGCGTGCTGATGCTGTTCTGCCGTTCAAAATCCTCATACGAGTAAAACTTGACAGGACCGAACGGGGTCTTCAGGTAGGTACTTCCCAGCGCCTCCCTGATATCTTCCGGGCTCAGAGACTTTGCCCGTCTGAGCGCATCCGCGGCCACAAGGAGCGATGAATACGCTTCCGCGCCGTGATAGTCCGGGGACTTTCCGTAACGCTCCGCGTACTGAGTGTAATATTCCTTGGCCCCGGGATATCGGACGTGGCCGGACCACAAGGTCGCGGTCAGCATCAGATTTGCAGAATCTCCCGCTCCTTGCACAAATTCTTCCAGTGTAAATCCGCCCGCGCCCCCGCAGAGCAGGGATTTGATCTTCAAGTCCCGGATCTGTCTGACCAGTTCCACACCGTCTTTAAGGTAAGAAATCATATAGATCACATCCGGCGGCTCTGCTGTCAGCGGCGCAACCAGGGAACGGAAATAGGCCGGACTTGCCATTCTTTTATCATAATTGATATGCGACCGGATTTCAATGGCTCTGTCCCGGCAGAATTCGATCATCCGCATGGCGCCGTCGGTTCCGAACATGCTGTTCTCATAAATGATCGCCATGGATTTCGGTCTGACATTCTTTATCCAGAAATCCTCCAGCCCCTTTGTATATTCACTGATCGGAGGATTCATCCTGAAGATGTTCTTCCATCTTCTTTGGGTGATTTTATCCGCCGAAGCGGTACATATGAGAAACGGCACATTCCTCTTTTCCGCTTTTTTTGCCATCTGATACGTCGGGTCGCTTGCATATCCACCGACGAGCATCACGGACTTGGAAGCAGTGACCAGTTTGCTGAACACATACGCAGTTGCATCAACGTCTCCCAAATCATCAGCGAACACGATTTTTATGGGCCGTCCATTGATCCCGCCTGCTTTGTTCACAGATTCCCGGGCCATTTCGAACGAGTTTTTCATTATCATGCCGAATTCTTTCAAATCGCCGGTAAGCGGCAACGGAACCCCGATAATGACCGCATCCTCTGACGCTTCCGCACAGGATATCCCTGCCGCAAAAATCACGAGCAGCAGAACAGTGATCTTCCTCAATTTATCTCTCATTTTTACCTCCTTCTAATCGGTTTACGGTTGACGGTTTACAGTTTACGGTTTACGATTGCAACCGTCAACCGTCAACCGTCAACCGCCAACCGCCAACCGCCAACCGCCAACCGTCAACCGTCAACCGTCAACCGTCAACCGTCAACCGTCAACTGTCAACCGTCAACTGTCAACCGATACTAATGTGCTCCTGACCCTATATGTTCCGCCCATTCGGGGAAGACATTCGGATCAATGGAGAATATTGTCGTTCCGATAAGATAGAAGAGTGTGGCGATGACAAAGACGCCGATGATATTAATAAAGATGCCGACCCTGGCCATCTCTGCAATTTTTATCCGCCCGCTTCCGAAGACAATCGCGTTGGGCGGTGTGGCAACCGGCATCATAAACGCGCAGGATGCGGAGAGCGTCGCCGGGATCATCAGCATCAGTGGATTGGTCTTCATGGCAAACGCCACCGACGCCAGAATCGGAAGGATCATTTCCGTGGTCGCGGTGTTGGAAGTCAGCTCTGTCAGAAAGGTGAGTCCGAAGCAGATGATGATAATCATAAGAAAAGGCGGCATCCCGGCCAGACCTGCAAATTTGTTGCCGATCAGCGTTGAAAGTCCGGTCGCCTGAAACCCCTTTGCCAGCGCAAAACCGCCGCCAAAAAGCAGAACAATGTTCCAGGGAAGATTTTTAATCACATCAGGCCCCATGATGGTGGCGGATTTCGCGTCACTGCTCCGGGTCGGAATCAGAAAAAGAATCATTCCCATACACAAAGCCACGGTTCCGTCATCTATCAGTTTCGGATAGGGAATCAGTTGGGACCATCCGGGTATGGACAGAAAACCCAGATTCAGATTTTTTCTGAAGACCCACAGGAACGCCGTGAGAAAGAAGACGACGAGCACACACTTCTCTTCGTAACTCATCAGCCCCAGGTCTTCATACTCTTTATCCACAATGGAGCGGTCAACTGTGACATGCTCCGGAACGCGGAAGAAAACTTTTGTGAGCAGAAGCCAGACGATACTCAGCATTACAACAGTCAGGGGGAGTCCCATGATAAACCAGGTGCCGAATGCGATAGGCTCGGCTTCCGGAAATGTGATTTCGAAAATCCGTGCAAATGAGAGGTTCGGAGGGGTCCCGACGAGGGTGGCGACACCTCCGAGAGAACAGGCATAAGCAATGCCGAGCATCAGGCCGACCGTGAATTTATGGGTCTCTTTCGCATCGAATTTGGCTTCCATCTGCAATACAATGGCCAGTCCGATGGGAACCATCATAATCGCGGTCGCGGTATTCGATATCCACATGGACAGAAAGGCCGCGGCCACCATGAACCCCAGGATGATTCTGGAAGGCCCGCCCCCGATGACGCGGATGATATAGAGCGCGATCCGTTTGTGCAAATTCCATTTTTCCATTGTCAGAGCGATCATGAAACCGC
>JAUCGI010000027.1 GCA_030378035.1 Desulfobacterales bacterium HSG2 | reverse complement strand
GGGAGCGGGAACGGAGCGAAGCCGCCGGATTTGGCAATCCGTCGGGAGCGGTAACGGAGCGGAGCCACCGGATTTGGCAATCCGGCGGGAGCGGTAACGGAGTGAAGCCGCCGGATTTGGCAATCCGGCGGGAGCGGTAACGGAGTGAAGCCGCCGGATTTGGCAATCCGGCGGGAGCGGTAACGGAGCGGAGCCGCCGGATTTGGCAATCCGGCGGGAGCGGGAACGGAGCGGAGCCGCCGGATTTGGCAATCCGTCGGGAGCGGGAACGGAGTGGAGCCGCCGGATTTGGCAATCCGGCGGGAGCGGGAACGGAGCGGAGCCGCCGGATTTGGCAATCCGGCGGGAGCGGGAGCGGAGCGGAACCGCCCGATTCGGCAATCCGGTGGGAGCGGTAACGGAGGGAAACCGCCGGATTCGGCAATCTTCAATCACAAAGGGAAAGGACATGCTGGTTTTCAGGAATACAAAAGAAAGATTCTATATCATCATAGGATTCCTAGTCCTTCTGTTTTGTGTCGGGTATATCGAACTTGCGGTGTTTCTCAGCAAGCTCGGGAGCAGTTCGGAGACTGAGCAGGTGTCGGTGATGATATATAAAGAGATCAAAGAATTGGAAAAAGAATTCTGGAAGGTCAGGTTCTGGGGGCAGATCATTCATACAAAAAGCCATTCCGGAGCGGACAAGCAGTTCGGCGCCTCCGTTGAAAACATCCGAAAAAGGATCGCAGCCTTTAACCCGGGACCTCTGACAGGCCACTTACCCGATGAAATGTCTCAGATATCCCGTCTGATGTCTGAATATGAAGACGCGTTCAATCATATCATACAGCTTGGAAACGATCGGAAGTTGAATCTGACCCAGATTAACTCAAGTTATCAGGTATTATCTTCCACCCTCCTGGCGAACAATGATGTGGAGACGCTCAGAGTGCTCCGCAATTTGGACCGATTTATAGGGGCATACCTGCAAAACCGGAGAGATTCGCAATACCAGGCATTCTGGATGATTTTCGGATTATTAAAGAAGAAGATTTCCATGTCTCAGGTCACACATACACATATGCAATCCTATGTCGCAAATTTGGAGAATTGTATGACATATGATTTTGCACTGGAAAAAGATATCCGGAAGATTGAGAAACGGTTTGATGAGATCAGTGCCGAGCTGACGGATCATTTTTCAAATATATCTCAGACTGCGGAGAGACTCTCATCAAACGCGATATTAACAGGCAGGCAACTGCGCCGCGCGTCACAGCGATGGTTTCTGATTTCAGCGGGAATTGCTTTCATATTGCTTGTGATTATTCTTGACATGATGGCGAAAAAGATTGTTAATCCCGTCAGGCAGATGTCGGAAGTTGTGGCAGAGGTGAAATCCGGCAATGATCAGGCGCGTTTTTCTTCCGGTTTCGGAGATGAAATCTCGGAACTGGGATTCGCCCTCAATGACATGTTGGACACCATCAGCCGCCATCGTTACCACCTTGAAGAACTGGTGGAGAAACGCACCGCCGAGCTGACTGAGATGAACGAAAAACTGACAAGCCATGCAAAGGAGCTTGAGATCGCCAAAAAGCAGGCAGAGCAGGCGAGCCGTGCAAAAAGTGAATTTTTGGCGAATATGTCCCATGAAATCCGAACACCCATGAACTCCATTATCGGTATGAGCGACCTGGCTTTGGAGATGGATATGAGCGAAAAACAGCGGGAATGTCTGAAAGCGGTTCAGACCTCATCCCGCTCCCTTATGGCGATTCTCAATGACATTATTGATTTTGCAAAAATTGAGACGGACCAGATGAATATCAAAGCCGAACCTTTCAGTCTCCCCAATTTTTTAGAAATGGTCAGAGATGACTTCGGGGGAAAGACGCTACAGAAAGAGATTCTCTTTGCCGCGGAGATCTCGGCGGATGCGCCGGCCGGCCTGGTAGGAGATTCCTCAAAATTACGACGGGTTCTGGAGAATCTGATTGACAACGCGTTCAAATTCACTGATAAAGGAGATATCCGTCTCAATGTTTCCGTTATTGAAGAGAATATGCTGGAGGCTGTGCTGGAATTCGAGGTTTCGGATACTGGGATCGGCATTCCCCGTGAGAAAATCGGTTCGCTGTTTGATTCCTTCACCCAAATGGACGGCTCCACCACAAGAAAATACGGCGGTACCGGCCTGGGTCTCGCCATCAGCCGAAAGTTGGTCGTCATGATGGGAGGAGACGGAATTAATGTTGAAAGTGCGCCGGGCAAAGGAAGTCAGTTTTCCTTTACCTCCCGCTTCGGTCTGAAACCATTATCTGAGATACCTGCCACAGACAGAGTGAAAAAGGATGATCTTACAGAGAATATTCAATCACCCGAGCCTGTTGAAGGTCACGATACGGATCAGAAAAAAAACAGACCGGCCGAGCTGAATGAACTTTTTGTATTATTTAAAAGCCTTGAAGCATCTCTGAATGATTTGAACCCTTTCGGCAGTTCCGAAATAACAGGGACGATTCTCAAATATGCGCTCCCCGACAATATGGATGAGGATATCAGAAAAATCGACATGCTTGTCAAGGATTTCGGATTTGACGAAGCCTGTGACATTTTATCAGTAATAATGACAAAAATCGACAAATTAAACGAACAAAAAAATTAGAAATCCCAAAATTCCTGATCTTGATCTTATTCCTGCTCCTAATCAAACGGACACGGGCAAGGTTAGGATCAAGATTAAGATTAAGATTAAGATTAAGAGCAAGAGCAAGAGCAAGAGCAAGAGCAAGATTAAGATTAAGATTAAGATTAAGAGGAAAACAATAATGAAGGATCATCAGACTGCTCGCCCGAAAGCCGATATTTTGGTTGTTGATGATACGCGGATCAGTTTGCGTTTTTTAACGAGGATGCTGACTCAGAAAGGGTATAATGTCAAGCCTGTGCTGAATGGCCGCCGCGCCCTGCAGAGTGTGCGGACGGAACACTTTGATCTGATTTTGTTAGACATTGTTATGCCGGATATGTCCGGATATGAAGTCTGCGGAGAGTTGAAGGCGGATGAACAGACCCGGGATATTCCTGTTATCTTTATCAGTTCCCTGGATGAAGTCGTTGACAAGGTAAAAGCCTTCTCGGTCGGCGCGATTGATTATATCACCAAACCGTTTCAGTCCGAAGAGGTTTTGGCGCGTGTTGAAACGCATCTGGCCCTGCGAAATCTGCAAAAGCATCTGGAAGAAAAAAACGCTCAGCTCCGAAAAGAGATCAACGAGCGAAAACAGGCAGAAAAGGCGCTGAGGCAGACTCAGAAAGAGCTGAGACAGGCGAAAGAGGCCGCGGAGGCTGCCAGTCAGGCAAAAAGCGCCTTTCTTGCCAGTATGAGCCATGAACTCCGCACCCCTCTGAACGCCATTCTGGGATTTTCCCAACTGATGATCCGCAGTCAGAACCTGCCCGTGGAACATCAGGAGAATCTCTTCATTATCACCCACAGCGGGGAACACCTGTTGAACCTTATCAATGATGTGCTGGATATGTCCAAGATTGAGGCAGGCCGTATCGCACTGCACAAACAGAATTTCGATCTGTATCGCATGCTGGATGAACTGGAAGATATGTTCCGGTTTCAGGCCGAAGAAAAAGAGTTGGAACTGATTTTTGAGTGCATCCCGGATGTGCCTCGGTATGTGCAAACCGATGAGGTGCGTTTGCGCCAGGTGCTGATCAACCTCCTTAATAACGCGGTCAAATTTACCAGTGAGGGAGGCGTCTCATTGCGAGCAAAAAGTAAGGTCGGAGATGGGAATTCAGAGGCCGCGGACAGGGGGCAACCGACAACCGACAACCGACAACAAACCATTCTCTTTGAAGTCGAAGACACAGGACCCGGCATAGCGGCGGAGGAGCTGGATGATATGTTTGAAGCCTTTGTGCAGACAAAAGTCGGTCGGGAATCCCAGGAAGGGACGGGCTTGGGACTGCCGATCAGCCAAAAGTTTGTCCAACTCATGGGCGGCGAGATGAATGTCAGCAGTGAGGTCGGCCGAGGCTCGGTGTTCAGATTTGATATCCGAGTCAGCGTGGTTGACGCGGGAGATATCCGAACCTGCCTGCCTGAACGGCGAATTATCGCCCTGGAAGCGGATCAGCCCTGCTATCGTATTCTGATTGTGGATAACAAACAGAGCAACCGCCAACTGCTGGTCAAACTGCTGAGTCCCCTCGGATTCAAGCTCAGGGAAGCCTGCGACGGTCAGGAAGCGATTGAAATATGGAAAAGCTGGGAACCTCACCTGATCTGGATGGACATGCGGATGCCGGTCATGGACGGATATGAGGCCGCCAAACGGATCAAAGCGACGATCAGGGGCCAGGCCACAGCGATTATTGCCCTGACCGCCAGCACCTTTGAAGAGGAGCGGAAAGTTGTTTTGTCCACAGGCTGCGACGATTTTTTGCGCAAACCTTTCCGGGAGGCAGAGATATTTGACATGATGAAAAAACATCTCGGAATCCGATATGTCTATGATGAAGACCGGCCGCCTGCCTCGCCTCAGTCTGAGAATGGTATGGAGACAAAGAGGATCCCGGCCGCTCTCGCTGCCGTTCCCTCTGATTTGACGGCAAAGTTGGAACATGCCACCATCCGGGCCAACATGGATATGGTTTGCGGCATCATTGAGGAAATCCGCAGTCATGACGACGCATTAGGCGGTGTGCTGGCGAGTATGGCTGATGAATTTGAATACACTAAGATCTTACGTTTGATTCAGGAAGCAAAGGGCGATTAACCTTTCCGAAATCATTCAAAAAGCAGGAGATATGATATGGATACCAGAAAAGCGAATATCTTAGCTGTTGACGACACCCATGCCAATTTACGGCTTCTGACCAGGATACTGACAGGTCACAAATATACGGTCCGACCTGTACCGGACGGCCTTCTGGCCCTGTCAGCCGTGTACGCGGAGACTCCGGATCTGATCCTGCTTGATATCATGATGCCCGGCATGACTGGCTATGAAGTCTGCGAAAAATTAAAAGCGGATGAACGTACCCGTGACATACCGGTGATCTTTATCAGCGCGAAAAATGAAATTTTTGACAAAGTGAAAGCCTTTTCTCTCGGAGGGGTGGATTATATCACCAAACCGTTTCAGTCCGAAGAGGTGCTGGCTCGTGTGGAGACTCATCTCTCCCTGCGGAGTCTGCAAACCACTCTTGAAGAGAAAAACAAAGCGCTCACAGAGGCTTATGAACAACTGAAATCCGCCCAGAATCAGCTCATCCTCCGGGAAAAAATGGCGGCATTGGGCCAGCTTGTTGCGGGTGTTGCCCATGAAATCAACACACCGTTAGGGGCCATACGGGCTTCGATCAACAATATTTCCAACGCGCTCAGCGCCTCGGTCCGGCAACTGCCCCAACTGTTCCAGGAGCTTCCCCCGGATCGCCAGGCCGATTTCTTCGCGCTTTCACAGGCGGCCCTGGAAAACAGGAAAAATCTCTCTTCGAGAGAAACACGGAAACTGAGGCGCTCACTAAAAAAGGAATTGGAAGAACAGGGAATGAATGAAACCGATTCGTTCGCCAATATATTGGCGAATATGGGCATCTCCCATATATCCCCCTTTATCCGGCTTTTAGAGGAGGAAAACAGTTCCTTTATCCTGCAAACCGCCTATAACCTGTTTGTCCAGCAGAATAACAGCCGGAATATCATGACCGCGGTGGAACGGGCATCCAAAGTGGTCTTTGCCCTCAAAAGCTATGCCCGTCATGACGATTCCGACCAGATGCTCAGTGCAAATGTTCCTGAAGGGATTGACGTGGTGCTCACCCTCTACGATAATCAGTTGAAGAAAGGGATCGAGGTCATAAAAAATTACGGAGAAGTTCCCGATATGCTCTGTTATCCGGATGAACTGAATCAGGTCTGGACAAATCTTATTCACAATGCGATCCAGGCAATGGAAGGAAAGGGGATATTGGAAATTACCGTTCGGATTCCCGACGCCTCAGAACTCCCCGATATCCGATCCGACTCGGAAACAGAACCGGGTCAGGATGCTTATGTTATCGTTCAAATTACCGATTCCGGATGCGGCATATCCGAAGAGGCTCAGGCCCGCATATTCGAGCCGTTTTTCACCACCAAACCTTCCGGAGAGGGCAGCGGGCTGGGCTTGGATATTGTTCAGAATATTATTGACCGACATCAGGGCAGAATAAAAGTGGAGAGTCAGCCCGGGAAAACCACGTTCAGCGTTTTTTTGCCAATTTCGGTTTCCGGTTGACGGTTTCCGGTTGACGGTTTCCGGTTGACGGTTTCCGGTTTCCAGTTTCCAGTTGACGGTCACTGTCAACCGTCAACCGTCAACCGTCAACTGGAAACCGTCAACCGGAAACTGACAACCAAAGGAGTTTTATTATGTCTCAAAAAGTGATTTTATGTGTTGACGATGAAGAGATCATACTAACCAGTCTGAGGGATCAGCTCCAGAATCATTTTGGCAGCCGTTATATGTATGAATTTGCCGAAAGTGCGGATGAAGCCTTGGAGGTGATCTCGGAATTGAACGAAGACGGCGTGGAAATTCTCATCATCGTATCGGACTGGCTGATGCCGGAGATGAAGGGTGATGAGTTTCTTATTCGGGTTCATAAGCAGTTTCCCGGCATTGTCAAGGTCATGCTGACCGGTCATGCGAATGAGGAAGCCATTGAACGAACCCGGCGAGAGGCAAACCTGCATCGCTGTTTGTACAAACCGTGGGATGAGGAAGAGCTGATTGAAACACTCGTATCTGGATTGGGGAATTAAAGGATGGCCAAACCTGTAATCTTATGTGTGGATGATGAGACAGTGATTCTGACCAGTCTCAGGGATCAACTGATACATCACCTGGGAACAGAGTACACCGTTGAAGTCGCCGAAAGCGGCGAGGAAGCCCTTGAGCTTCTTGAAGAATTGTCAGAAGAGGGTATCGACGTTCCCGTCATCATCTCCGATCAGATCATGCCGGGGATGAAGGGGGATGAACTGCTCATAGAGATTCACGGCCGGTATCCCAAAGCACTGAAGATATTTCTGACCGGTCAGGCTGACGCCAACGCGGTGGGCAACGCGGTAAACCAGGCCAATCTCTATCGTTATATTGCTAAACCTTGGGATGAAGCGGATCTCAAACTGACGGTGACAGAGGCTTTATACAGTTATTCACGGGACAAACAATTGGCGGAGCAGAATGAACTCCTGGAAAAACTGTATCTCCAAGCCCAGGAGGAGATCGGTGAACGCAAGCGGGTAGAAGCATTGCTCGCCGAGGCCAATCAGAACCTGGAGCAAAAGGTGAGCGAGCGTACTCGGGAACTGTCTCAGGCTGTTGAAGAACTCAAAGCCACCCAGAATCAGCTTGTCGCTCAGGAAAGAATGGCCACGCTGGGGATGCTTGTGGAGGGTATTGCCCATGAAATTAAAAACCCTCTGAATCTCATCAACAGTTTCGCTGCCCTGTCCATTGATCTGGCCGATGAATTACGGGATATCATCGGTCCCCGGAATGGCTGCCCTGTTTCTGATATCAGTGAAAAAATTGCCGAAATTCTGAGCGATTTGCAATCGAACGCCGCCAATATATACGAAGAGGGACAGCGGGCCGACAGCATTGTAAAGAGTATGCTGATTCATTCGCACCGAACCATAGGAGGCCCCCAGGATACGGATTTGAATGCCTTGCTTGGTGAGGCGGTGAATCTGACTTATTACAGTATGCGCAGCAGGGATTCATCTTTTGATATTCGTATTGAAACGGACTATGACCCGACCCTTGATCCGCTGAAGATCATCCCCCAGGACCTCAGCCGGGTCTTTGTCAATGTGATAAATAATGCGTATGACGCCATGCAGAATAAGCAGAAGACATCGGGGAAAGATTATGTTCCATGCCTTACAGTGACTACAAAAAACCTGACGGACCGAATCGAAATACGAATACAGGATAACGGGATCGGCATCCCGGCGAAGATATTACCTGAAATCTTCAATCCCTTTGTTACAACCAAACCGGAATATGAAAGAACGGGGCTGGGGTTATCTATCAGTTATAACATTATTGCACGGGGACATCAGGGAAAGATTGAAGTGGAGACAGAAGATGGACAATATACGGAATTTATTATCAGTCTGCCAAAGTGATCTCGCTCTCGCTCTCGCTCTCGCTCTCGCTCTCGCTCTTTCTCTTTCTCTTTCTCTTGCTCTTTATCTTTATCTTTCTCTTGCTCTTGCTCTTTATCTTGCTCAAGAGTAAGAGAAAGAGCAAGAGCAAGAGAAAGAGAAAGAGCAAGAGAAAGAGCAAGAGCAAGAGAAAGAGCAAGAGCAAGAGCAAGAGAAAGAGAAAGAGCAAGAGAAAGGGAGACGAATATGACCAAAATACTTTTTGTTGATGATGAATCGAAACTGCAACTCGTTATCCGCCAGTTATTCAGGCAGGAGATCCGAAAGGGGGAATTTCACTTTGCTTTTGCTCTGAACGGAGTGGAAGCGATGGAACAGTTGAAAGCCGACCCGGAGACAGATATTATTATGACCGACATCAATATGCCGGAGATGGACGGTCTGGAATTGCTGGCGGAGGTGCAAAGAGTGAAAGCCTCCCTCAATCCGGTATTAACGACGATTATGGTGTCTGCTTACGGAGATATGGGAAATATCAGAAGAGCAATGAATGCCGGCGCGTTTGATTTTCTAACCAAACCGATGGATTTTAAGGATATAAAAATCACGCTTGCCAAAGCGGTGGAACATGTCCGGCAGCTCAAAAGCGCTTTGGAGCAGGAGCGGCTCGCAAAGGAGGCTTTGCGCAAAGCGAACGAAGAATTGGAGATGCGGGTTGAAGAACGCACGGCTGAACTGGAAAAAGCCAATGCCCGCTTACACCAGGAGATCATAGAACGTAAGCAGTGGGAAGAGGCCCTGAAAAAGAGTGAGAAGCGAATCCGCAACATTATTGAAAAGGCGCCCATAGGGATACATGTCACAGATGAAAGCGGAAAATTCGAATTTGCCAATCCCACCTATTGCAGAGGCTGTCGCTATGATTCCAAAGAGCTTATCGGCAGACATTTCACACAGGTTGTTCCTGAAGATCAGCGTGAATTCCTGACGGATTCATACAACCGCTTTATCGCCGGGCAGGCCGAAATTCTCGGGGAGGAATGGGAGATACAGACAAAGGAGGGAGAGAGACTGACAGTTCTGGCCGATGCGGCCCGGGTTGTCGATTATGACGGACGTCTCAAAACAGTGACGTTTATTACTGATATAACGAATCGGAAACAGATGGAAGAAGAATTGCAGAAGGCCAAGGAGTCGGCTGAAGCAGCCAACCGCGCGAAAAGTGAGTTTCTTGCCAATATGAGCCATGAGATCCGCACCCCCATGAACGCCATTATCGGCATGGGTGATCTGATCATGGGTACGAAACTGAGCGCGAAACAGCGGGAATATCTGAGCATTATCCGATCTTCCTCCCGCTCTCTCCTGGCCCTTCTCAATGATATTCTCGATTTCTCAAAAATCGAGGCGGGAAGGCTCGATATCGAGATCGCTCCCTTCATCCTGGATGATCTTCTGAGTGAAGTTGCGGACAACTTCAGGAACCTGATCTTTCAGAAGAATATCGAGCTTGTTATGGACTCCGCGGCCGATGTCCCGTGCAATCTGATGGGCGACCCGCTCCGTCTGCGCCAGATTCTGGTCAATCTGATCGGCAACGCGTTCAAGTTCACTGAAACAGGGAGTATCTGCCTCAGAGTGGCCGCTGTCAGACAGAATGAGAAAAACGCGGTACTCAGTTTCTCAGTCTCGGACACGGGCATCGGTATTCCCAAAGAGAAGATTGACAGTCTTTTCAATGCCTTTATCCAGGCCGACAGCTCCACTTCCAGAAAATACGGGGGAACAGGACTGGGACTGACCATCAGTCAGCGACTGGTTCTTATGATGGGCGGCGAAGGGATCTTTGTGGAAAGCGAACCGGGAAAAGGATGCACGTTTTCTTTCACCGTCCGAGCCGGGGTGAGGAAAGCGACAGACCGTTCGGAACTGCTGATCCCCGAGGAGTTCCGAAACTTGGATGTTCTTGTGGTTGACGATAACGAACTCACCCGGATGATGCTCGGCACGATGCTCAAAGGCTTCGGCCTGAGAAGCAAAAGCACGGAAACAGCCGAGGCGGCGCTGACCATGCTGGCCTCGGATGAGCGACAGTTCGATCTGGTACTTATGGACTGGAACCTGCCGGGTATGAACGGATTGGAGGCGGCTGAGGAGATTCAGAAGAACGACTCCATGCAAAGTCCGCTTATTATTCTGATGAGCGCTTACGGACGTGAGGAGGTGATTGCCCATGCTGAAAAGATAGCGGTCAGCGGATTTCTCTTTAAGCCCTTCAGCCACACGTCCCTCTTCAATACCATTATGGAGGCCCTGGGCAGCCCATGCCTGAGAGATGATGCCTTTTTTTTAACGGAAGGTGAATTCAAAGACATCCGTATTCTTCTTGCGGAAGACAACAGAGCCAATCAGATCGTAGCCTATGAAATCCTCTCCAATGCCGGATTTATCGTTGATATTGCGGAAAACGGCTTCCGGGCTGTGGAAGCGGTTCGGAACAATGATTACGCTGCCGTGCTGATGGATGTTCAGATGCCGGAGATGGACGGTCTGGAAGCCGCCAGACGAATTCGGGAACTCAGGATCGAATCGAATAGCCAAGCATCAAGCATCAAACATCAAGCAAGCATCAAGCATCAAGCATCAAGCATCAAACATCAAGCATCAAACAAGCATCAAGCATCAAGCATCAAGCAAGCATCAAGCATCAAACATCAAGCAAGCATCAAGCATCAAGCATCAAGCAAACACCAAACACCAATTCCGATTATTGCCATGACCGCTTATGCCATGAAAGGGGACCGGGAGAGGTGTTTGGATGCCGGAATGGATGACTATGTGAGCAAACCGATTGACAAATCCGAACTTTTCAGAACGCTGAAAAGATGGATGCCGGAATCTGATCGAAAATTGAAACCTGAAACTCGAAACCTGAAACTTGAAACTCGGGACTCGGGACCTGAAGCTCGGGACTCGGAACCTGAAGAGCCTTCAGCCGGATTCCGGGTTTCAAGGCTGAAGTTTCAAAATCTTCCGGGTATTGATGTCTCGGATGCTCTTGAGCGCACCGGCATTACCCGGGAGGTGTTTCGCAAACTTCTTCTTGATATTGTCGAGGACCAGAGAACGGTAATTGAAGCTCTGGACTTGGCAGTAAAAGAGGGTAACCGTGAAGAAATCAGGCGGCTTGCACATTCCGTGTCCGGCGCATGCGGCAATATCTCCGCTTACGATGTTCAGAAATCTGCCAAACGCCTTGAAGATGCGGCAGATCAGGAAAGTACGGATACTCTGTCCAAGTTTTTTGCATCCATAGAAAGGGAATTTGCTGTGGTGGCGGAGTCCGTTGCCTCGCTTGAGGAACCCGGGAAAGATCAGAACGGCGAGAAAGATCAGAATGGCGAATCAGAAAGAGACAAGCCTGCGGATATGGATAACCTCTTTAAATCAATAAAAAAACTGGAGGAGTATTTAGACAATTTGGATCCCTTCGGCAGCTCGGAAGTCATAGAGACGATCCGGACATGGCAGCTTCCTGACAGAATGGATGAGCAGATCAGAAAGATCGATGCATTCATCAGGGATTTCGGATTTGATGAGGCGAGCGAGGTGCTGTCGGAAATTATGAAGGAGAATTTTTAAATCTTGCTCTTGCTCTTGCTTTTTCTCCTGTCGTCCGGTCAGGAGCAAAAGAAAAAGACTGATTATAACGGATTTAGGGGAGGCTCAACGCAGAGGTCGCGGAGAACGCGGAGACACGCGGAGATATCAGCGGACCGGAGCGGAGGATCACCGCCATCAGGCCGGGGAACACAGCCGGCCGGGGAGGACATTGTCTCAGGCACTGTCAGGCCGCTCCGACTCCCAACCCGGTGGGCGGCGGGGCGGAGGATCCGGGCGATTTCCTCTGCGTGACTCCGCGTCCTCCGCGTCCTCCGCGTTGGGTTCCGCTCAGACAGACAGACCATGGCGGGTCAGAGGGAGGCTCCCCTAAATCCGTTATAATCAGGAAAGAGAAAGAGCAAGAGCAAGAGAAAGAGAAAGAGCAAGAGCAAGAGAAAGAGCAAGAGCAAGAGCAAAGAGCAAGAGTATGTTTTAATCATTTAATCTCTCTCTGCTTCTCCAAAAGCGGCTCAAAAACTTCCGTTGCAAGGTTCCGAAATTCCGAATCAAACGGCTCGGTCTGTCCGAAGCAGAGCTGAAAATAGGAATCTTCGACCTCGCCAACTCCTTTTTTGTAGCCGTTTCCTGTCCAGATATTCCTCGCCTTTTGCAGCGCATCCTCAGAGGATTGTTTCTTTGCGATAACTCGCTGGGCATATTCCCATGAAGTTTTCGGAAAAAAATGCGGGGGCTTTCTGAGCGCGTTCCAGTATTTCTCCAAAAGACTCTCCAGAATCTCCCTGCTCTCCTTCACCGGATCATATTCCCACATTGTATCCGAACCGGCCAGCATGCTGGTCTGAGGATAAGATGAACCGTCCGAACCAGCGGCGCTGTTCAGCGTCAGGTGATGAATCCATAATTTAAGCCGGTCTTTCGACTTTACTGTTGCATAACGGTAATGGAACAGCCTTTCAGGATAAATGGAATCAATTCTTCCGTACAATCTGAAGCCGTTCAGGCTCAGATCGACCTCCAAGGGTTCCAAAGCCGGCTTTCGAATATAAGGCCGTATTTTTCTCACAAATCCGTCAACCTCCCGGATAATCTTCTCATAAACGCACTCTCCCACCGTTCCGTGCGGCAGTTGGCCGGAAGCTTTTTTCAATGCAAAGAATTCTTCGAGATCCCTCCCCTCAAGTCTTTTTCCCACCAAATTCTTTTTAAGGAAATACTTCTCCAGTTCGTCAACATAAAACGATTCTTTCTCTTCAAGAACAGCGCCGTTCTCCTCAAGATAAATTTTGAGACGATTGTTCAGCAGAAATTTCGCAGGATTCCCGAAAAAATGGCAAAGTTCCGTCAGGCGAACGCTTTTCAATTCTGATTCAGGATCGGAAAGCGCTTTGGAGATAAACGGCCTGGGCCGTTTCCGATCTCTCACAAGACACCGGGCCGCCCGAAGGTTCTCCTCAGAATAACTGAACAGGTTCTGTCTCCCGGAATCGTCTGTTCCGCGTCTGAAATATTCGGGACTGAAAGCCTGAAGACGATGTTTCACAACGATATGATCTGACAGTATGTTCTTACCCGGAATCTCAAAGCCTTTCCTGATATAGTCCATGATCTCGCTGACCAGCACGGAGGGCGGAATGGCACTGTTGTCTCTGAGGCTCTGCCCCGCGTAACTGATGTACAATTTCTCTCTGGCAGAGAGAATCGATTCCAGAAAAAGATACCGGTCATCATTCCGGCGTGACGGGTCGCCCCGCCTGGGACGCTTTGCCATGAGATCAAAACTCAGCGGTCCTGACAGCCTCGGGTACGCGTCCGAATTCATGCCCACAAGACATAATACCTTGAAGGGGATGCTCCGCATCGGGAGCATGGCGCAGAATGTGACGCCGCCGGTGATGAAACCGAGTCCGAATCCCTTTTCCCGGATATAACGGCTCAGATGGCAGCGGATGACATGAATATCCGTCTTTTCATCAAATTCCGAGATGCGTTGTATCTCAGCCAGATCGTTCAGCGCCTCCCGCAGCGTCTGTATCTCATTTTCGGAGTCCTCGTCCGGCCTGAAAAAACCGTCGAGGATCCCTTTCAGTGCGTCAGACCACTCTGAAAGTGTTCGAAGTCCTCCGAAAGATTGAACGTAAGAGAAAATCCGGTTCGCAAATTCAAGAAATTTTCCGAGCGCGGCAGCCTCATTCCCTTCGATAAAATCATAGGGGAGTATCTCTGCAAACATCTTTTCTTCCCTGCCTGGCATGGCATAGCCCAGGAGAAGTCTTTCCAGTCCGGTTTTCCAGGTATTCTCCGGAAGATCGGGCAAACCGAGACTCCCGCGGTTCTGCGCATCAATCCCCCATCGGATCCGGGTAGCCTGCACCCATCTCTGAATCAGGTCCAGGTCCGCTTCTGACAAATCGAATTTCCGATAAACCCCGGGATATTCAAGGATCGAAAAGACTCCCGCGGCACCGAACCGGCTGCCTGTAAGGTCAAGAATGCGCATAAACGTGTCAACAATCCGGCTCTCCACCCGGATGCTCCGGTCCGCGATGCTGAAGGGAATTCTTCGGGGGTCGTTTTTCGGCAGGTCAAAGACCGCTTGGATATAAGGCGAACAGGCTTCAATATCCGGTGTCATCACCAGAATATCTCCGGGCGTCAGGCCCGGATGGTCTTCAAACATCTCAAGAAGCCTGTCGTGCAGCACTTCGATCTCCCGCATGGGGCTGTGGCAGGAGTGAATCTGAATGGAGTGGTCATCTTCCGAAAGAATCATCTTTTCTCCGGTGTCCGCGCCCCGGTCCCTGAGATTCAGAATATCGGACTGGAGAGAGAGGAGCAGACGCTCCTCACCTGGCTCTTCAAACCAGGTTTCATCTTCAACATCGAATTCACCGACCAGCTCAAAAAAGTCTCTCCCCAGCATTCCCATTGAAGCCAGAAAGCTGTTTCCCTGATCAAGGTAAAGATATTCTCTGTCAATCTCCTGCGCATTCTCTTTTGCGGCGAGGAGTTTCTTCTCACGATTGGAGAGAATGTCGCTCCAGTATTCCTGACACGGATTCATCAGAAACAGGTTCACCTCGGTAAACCGGGAGACCGCGTCAAAGACCTGAATATGAAACCTCGGCAGGCTGGATATGCCGAAGACCGAAATCCTTTCCGGAAATGAGAGGTGCGAATTGGGAACAGGGAAGCGGGATTCTTGTTCAATCGCTTCAAAAAAAGCTTTTGCGAGCGCCGCACGGTGTTTTTCCTCGTTCCCTCTGACCAGTTCTCTCCAGAGTATCGCCTGCCAGCCGTCTTCTTTGCCCAATTCCCATTTGAGAATCATGTCAGGCCGGAAGATCAGGTATTGGTCGAAGGTCCTGGCGATGCGCTCTGACAGTTGGAACCGCTTGAGGGATTCCCTGCTTCCTCTGAAATAGCTTCGGAGATGTTCAAATTCCGGTTTCGCAACACAGGACCGGAGAAGTCTCATAATCTTCCATGTCATAAATTCGGGATCGTAAGGCGACCGTTCAGGAATATCCGGAATAACTTTCCTGAAAATCTCATCATAGACAAACGCATTCGGAAAGAGAAATCTGACGTTTGCACAGATGCCGTGATGTCGGGCAAGCTCCATGGATACCCACCGTTCCATGCCTTTGCTCTGGACAACGATAATTTCTTTATCCAGCGGCGATTTCAAAGGCGTTTCCAATGCCCGGGCCAATGCCCGGACGAGAATTTCCAATCGGTTGCTGGTAAAAAGTTTCATGGGATTTTCCTTTTTTCAAATTCGCCCGGAATCCTGCTGCTCTCACTCCTGCCTTTCCCCTCTCTTTCCAAAACCGTTTTTCCGAGAATCATCCGAGATCGTATTCTGATACCAGTTCCTGATATTCTGATTCCCGGGATACAGTCGTTCCAGTTTCCCCACGATCTCCGCTGCCTCGTCATATAATTTGTAATGCCGGTATGTGAGGGCAAGACTGATCAGCAATTCTGCGGAATCTTCCGGGAATGCGGTCTTAATCTTTTTTTCGGCCCGGATCAGTTCTTCCAGATTCTTTTTATTCAGAACGCTGAACTCTCCGTTTCCCATTGCCAACACTTTTCCGGCTCTCATGGCGGAGACTGTCCATATATAATCTTCGTCTTCATTCAGAGCCAGTTTGTCATAACTGAAATTGATTTCCTTTGTCTTCGTTTCAAAAGTCTTCGTTTCAAAATATAGGCTTTTCTGGGCATCATAAATCCTGAAGCGATAGGATTCCGCCCTTCTTACTGACTTCCATCGGAAGAGAGGATGGGAACGGACAGCGGTATCTGCCGGGCCGAGGATAACGATTTTGTCCGGATCGCCGAGGATAACGATTTTGTCCGGATCGCCCAGGCCACGGAAAGCGGTAGCCCCGGACTGCTGCACATCCTCTCTGCTGAGAACCGCTTTCGGGGGAAGATAATCTGTTTTTGAGCAACTGACATTCACATTCCCCTCTTTGCTGCTCTGTTCGATTCCGATGGTGATGCTTCCTGGGCCGGTGATTTCCTCCCGGATACCTGATGCGAAATAGTTCAGAATCAGGACAGCGCCGGGTTTCAATCTGATTTCATCCCCTGTTTTCAGAAAATCCATAAGGATGATCTGCTGGCCTCCGCTTTCATAAAAAGCTTTGCCTCTGAGATCGACAATCATGGCTGCATCTTTGCCGAAACAGACGCTGCTGCTGATAAGAATTACAAAAAGGGCGGCAATTGCGGCTGATACAAATTTTTTCATTATTTATTCCTCCTTTTTTGCCCGGTAATCTGATCTTAGCACGGGCTGTTTTCAATTGTCCTGCGGGACAGGATTTTAAAGCTCGTCATGAACACAGACATTCCAATAGTTAAAAGTTTTATATCCCACACAAATGCACAAAGGAACAAAGCTGAACACAAAAAAACTGATTATAACGGATTTAGGGGAGGCATTGTGAACGGCCCATAAACTTAAACTTGAACTTGAACTTGAACATGAACGTGAACGTGAACGCGAACCTGGACTTGAACGTGAATCCTGACGTGAATATTCATTTATGATCATGTCCGAGTCCAAGTTCAAGTTCAAGTTCAAGTTTAAGTTTAAGTTTAAGTTTAAGTTTAAGTTTAAGTTTAAGTTCAAGTTTAAGGCTCCCTAAATCCGTTATAATCAGAAAAAAAATTATGTACTTATGACCCAAGCTGCCAAAGTTTCCGAAATTTGTTCATGTACTTAAATAAGATACCTGTTAATTCCTAATTCCTAAGTATCCGGCCATAAATTTCTTTGTGCCTCTCTGTGCCTTTGTGCCTTTGTGTGAAATATAAAATGCCGAAAAACTTATGGCCAGTTACTTAATTCCTAATTCTTAATTCCTAATTCCTATTGTAAAATATTAAAAACTTCAAGCATTTTTTGAAAGAGTATAGAATATGGGGAAAATCCTTAATCTTTTTTAAGAAATTTTCCCGACAAAATCAGGAATTTCCTGATTGAATAAAAAGTTCTTATGATATAATAATATTTGTGAATGAAAAAGCACCATCCTCACATTTACGGGTTTACAAGTTCGTAGTTCCGCCTTTAGGCGGTGTTGCCATGAACTTTTCTGTTTTTTCCATATAAGTTCAGTTACGATTTTTGGCATCTTTCATATTACTTCAAAAATACTTTGCACTTTTCTGAAGAACGGACTCATCCGCGTTTGTCCGCGTTTATCTGCGTCCCGCTGTTCTTTCAGAAGTGTCAACTGACAAATGAAGGATGCCCGATTTTTGCCAAAAGTTTTCGGCCTGTGCTGTTAAGAAGCAGAGGTCGGCAGGAGGAATCGGATTCAGAATCTCAGACGCGGAAGCGAACCGCACAGGTCAAAAAGTTTTCATTTCTTCCTGACAATTTGGTCATGTCCATGTCATATATGTCATAAGATGCTTTTGTCTTTATATGTCAACAACTTAACTCTTGTTTCTGCCTTTTTGACCTGACATATCTGTCATACATCCTCTTTTTTCCCTCCTTGCCATCTCCTCCCGTATTTTTTTTAATTTGCTTAAATTATTGGATAATTAATGATATCCAAAATTAATTTGTACCGTGTGGCATAATTCTTGCTTATTATAAAGTTGGGTTTCTATTTTTCACTTTTAAGTTTTAAAAACTTTGGAGGCTGGCGACATTCTTATTAAAAAGGTTTGGGTGTAACCAAAATAAAACACGACTCGAACCCGAGATCTTAAACGCAGAGATCAGAGACCGCAGATCCCCGCAGAGACTCGCAGAGAGCGTAAACGGGCAGAATCTCTCTGCGGAACTCCGCGTTCTCCGCGGCCTCTGTGTTCAAGTCTCAGAAGATCAGCTTTATCTTGGTTACACTCAAAAGATTTCCCGGAGTTTCGGAAACGTCCGCCGGCATTTTTTATTAAATCCCAAAAACAATAGTTCGGACACTTTTTGTGAAAAGCCCTTCAGACCGTTGTTTCGGGAACGGACTTCCCGAAACAGGGATGCCCGTTTTGCGGGGCGTGTCGGCGGTTCCTTCCCGACATCATGAAAAACTGTCCGAAGTATTGAAAAATTAACAGGAGAAAATCTCATGCAGAAATTAACAGAAATACAAATGAAATTTAAGGGAAACCCTATTTCTGGGATCATATCCGATGATTGCCCCCGTACAGGAATTTCCAGCCTGCTCATAGGGTTGCAATGCGCTTATCTCTCTCCTGAAATCCGAAAAAAAATTTTTAACCTTCTGGAAAACAGTGTTTCCGACAGTGATAATGTAAGTAACGGATACCCGAAAGCAGAAGCATCAGAACTGACAGTTTCGGTTCTTGAAGATGAGTACGGGGTTATACTTCAGCATCATCTTTCACATGTTGCATGAGCATCTGTCCATGGCCATAAGTTTTATATCCCACAAGAAAGGGACAAAGGGATGGCATCCTTCGGGATTTTATATCCCCACACTAACGCCGCAAAGGGTTAAGGAAAGGCTCAAAGGGATGCAGAAAAATTCATGGTCAGGTACGGGGTTTATTCTTCAGCATGATCAGCATCATCTTTCATAATGGTGCATAAGCATAAGTAAACTTGGGACTTGCTCTTGCTCTTAATCTTAATCTTGCCCGTGTCCGTTCGATTAAGAGCAAAAGCAAGAGCAAGAGTTTGGGAATCCCTAAGTTTACACTTATGGGTGCATAAGCAACTGGCCATAAGTTTTTCAGGATTTTATATCCCATGCAAAAGGGATGCAGAAAAATTTATGGTCAGTTACCGGGTTTATTTTTCAGCATCTTTCATAATGGTGCATAAGCAACTGGCCATAAGTTTTTCGGGATTTCATATCCCATGTAAAAGGGATGCAGAAAAATTTATGGTCAGGTGCCGGCTTTATTCTTCAGCATGATCAGCATCATCTTTCATAATGGTGCATAAGCAACTGGCCATAAGTTTTTCGGGATTTCATATCCCACGCAAACGCCGCAGAGAAAGGCGCAGAGGGGATACAGGAAAATTTATGGTCAGGTGGTTAAACGCGAGAACGGTTCAAAAGAAACTTGGTTTTTGAAAAAAACTGGTTTCCATAACCTATATCCGAAACCAAGTTTTTCCATACGGGGGGTAAAATGATACAAGAGGCAGTTTTCATATCTGAGGCAAGTTGTCCGACGGTCCCGGGCGTTTTTCCCGGAAAGCAGTTGTTTGGTTTGACGGAGCGTAAGAGGGGCGAACCGTCGGGCCGTGAGAGAGACGACCGTGAGAGGGAAGAACAAGAGACAGATTCCCCGACCAAAGTAACTCGTCCGACGGTCACAGGCGCGCTCCGCAGGAATCGCCTGTTCAGGCAGTTGGACAATGCAAGAGAGCGACCGGTTATCTGGGTGTCGGGACCTCCCGGATGCGGGAAGACAACCTTGGTCAGCAGTTACACAGAGGCCCGCGGAATCCCCTGTCTGTGGTACCGGATTGATGAGGGGGATGCGGATGTGGCAAGTTTTTTTTACTATATGACGCAGGCAGTGAAGCAAACTGCCCGAAACGAAAACCATCTTCCCCTTCTCACATCGGAATATCTTTCGGTGTTCACATTACGGTATTTTGAAAAACTGTACAGCCGGATGAAAATTCCCGGTCTCATTGTGTTTGATGACTACCAGGAAGTGCCGGCCGACTCCCTGTTTCACAAAATGATCTGTAGCGGGTTAGCCCAAATTCCCGAAGGGATCAATATCATCCTGATTAGCCGGAGCGAGCCTCCCCCCGTTTTAATTCATACATATGTGAAGCATCAGGCAGAAATCCTCGGATACGAGGATCTCCGACTGACACCAGAGGAATCGGCTGACATTGTCCGGCGCATGGCCAATGAAAACCCGGCGGAGGAGACCCTCCGTCATCTGCATAAAATCACCGACGGATGGGTAGCCGGTCTGGTTCTGATACTCTTCAGGGCGGCAACGGAAGGGGCTGGGGCCTGCCTGCCTGATAACCACACCCCGGAAGAGATATTCAGTTATTTTGCAAGTGAGATCTTTGATAAGACCGATGAGGAAACGCGGAATTTTTTACTCAGAACAGCCTTTCTGCCCGAGATGAGCGTGAAAACGGCTGAATCGCTCACAGATTCCCCTCATACCCATCACATCCTGTCCGAACTGGATCGGAACAATTACTTTGTCGAAAAGTTTTTTCATGCAGAGACTGTATATCGCTATCATCCGTTGTTCAGGGATTTTTTGCTGCACCGTGCAAAAGAAGGATTTTCAGAGAAAAGCCTGTCCGCCCTGGGATCCCGTGCGGCCGGGCTTCTTGAGGAGACTGGTCAGCCGGAGGCCGCTACCGCGCTTCTGCGTGACGTGGGAGACTGGGATGGGATGGTCCGGTTAATCCTGAAACATGCGGCATCGGTGCTGGCACAAAGGCGACACCGTCTTTTGGAAAAATGCCTGAAGAGCCTTCCCAAAGAGGTGTTTGAGAATACGCCGTGGCTTATTTACTGGATGGGCGCATGTCGTCTGCCGTTTGAGCCGTCCCGGAGTCGGGACTTTTTTGAGCGGGCTTTCGGGCAGTTCGTCGCCCGGGAGGATTCGGAAGGGACATTCATGGCATGGGCAGGCATTATTGACGCCATTGCTTACAGTTTTGAAGGGCTTGAACAATTTGATCATTGGATTCGGATTGCCGAGGAACTGATTCACAAAGTTGGCGATTTCCCTTCCGAAACGGCTGAAGCCCGGGTCGCTTCCAGAATGTTCACAGCACTGGCGCTCCGGCAACCCGGACACGCTGACATTGAGACATGGGCGAAACGGGCCATGTCTCTGTCGGCAGATCGTGCGGATGTCAACGCTCAGACCATCACATTATTCTATCTCGCGATCCACAGAATCCTCACAGGTGATTTTGAAAAAGCGGATATTGCTGTCACCCTGCTGCGGCAGTTGACACAGCCCGAGGATGTCACACGCCGGATCAGAACAGGGTATGCCCGGGCCCTGTATTATCAGTTTGCGGGAATGCATGAATCCTGTTTCAAAGTGGTATCTGACACAACGGAACTGGCCCGGACATCCGGGGTTCATATCATGGACGGTATGCTCACGGGGCAGTCGGTCTCCTGCGCTCTGAATGCAAACGACTGCAAAACAGCCGGGAAATTGCTGGATACGATGAGTTTGTCCTTAAATTCCTGTAATCCGTGGGAAATCTCCCGGTATCATTTTCTGAGAGCCAGGGAAGCCCTGATCTGCGGGAAACCCGAACAGGCTGATTTTTATATGGACGCCTCTTTGAAACTGGCTGCTGATGTGGGGTTCCCTTTTTCCATAGGGTTTTATTGTGTGATAAAAGCGCATGTGAAGCATGAACTCGGAAAAAACAAGGAAGCTGCCCGGAATCTCAGAGAGGCTTTCAGCATTGCAAAGCGGACCAGAAGCAGACTTCTTGAATTTCATGCCCTTATGACCGAAGCATGGTTTGCCTTGGATAAGGGGGCTGAGGCTATGTGTCTGAAGTCCCTCGGGAGAGCGCTGGCCATTGGAAAAGAAGGGGGATACCTGAATACGTTTGCAGATCAGCCGGCGGTTACCGCGAGGCTGTGTGTCAGGGCCCTTGAGGCCGGGATTGAGGTCGGCTATGTCCGGACCCTTATCCGGAAGCGCGGCCTGCTCTCCGAGGATCCGCCCGTGCATTTGGATAACTGGCCGTATCCTGTCAAGATATTCACTCTGGGACGGTTTTCGCTGGTCAGACACGGAAAGCCCCTCCGATCTTCCGGAAAAGCCCGGCAAAAGCCTCTGTCAGTGCTCAAGGCCCTGATCGCCTTCGGAGGCAGAGAGGTCAGAGAAGATCAGATAGCGGACGCGCTCTGGCCGGATGCTGACGGCGATGCGGCGCACAGATCGCTTGCAACGACCCTGCACCGGCTTCGCAAACTCCTCGGGGCTCATCAGGCGGTCAGACTCGAGGAGGGCCGGCTGACGCTGGATCAGAGATACTGCTGGGCGGATGTATGGGCCTTTGAGCGTGTTTTCGGTCAGGCAGATGCCGCGTGGAAAAAGGCGGAAAGTGGTGGGGATGTGAAAGGGGCTGTCGAACTTACCCGGAAAGCCGTCAGATTTTATCACGGACCTTTTTTGGCTGAAGAGCCTTGGTCTCCATGGACGCTCTCCCTGCGTGAGCGTCTTCGGAGCAAGTTTCTGAGGGGTGTGGGCAAACTGGGTCATTACTGGGAAAAAAGCGGACAATGGGAAAAAGGCGCTGAATGCTATCAGCGGGGTCTGGAAGTGGACAACCTTGCTGAAAGGTTTTATCAGCGCCTTATGACCTGCTATTACCGGCTCGGTCTGCGGGCCGAGGCACTGACAGTTTATGACCGCTGCAAAAGGATGCTTTCCGCAAATATCGGGATCGAGCCTTCCCCTGAAACTGAAGCTATTCGGAAATCCTTGCTTTCTCAGAAAAAGTGTTCGCAAATGTAGAACAAATTTGCAAATGTAGAACAAATTTGTAATTTGTTCGCAAGCAATTTGCAAAATTGCCCTACATTTCAAATTTGCAAATGTAGAACAAATTTGTAATTTGTTCGTGAGCAATTTGCAAAATTGCCCTACATTGCGAATTTGCAAAAGTAGGACAAATTTGCAATTTGTTCGTGAGCAATTTGCAAAATTGCTCTACATTGCAGAACAAAAATTATTGATCAGGTACTTAACATTGCTCGTGTCAAGATAAATCCAGATCGTTGGGAACGGGTGAAAGCCCGTGAAATTCGATAATGTTACCCGGCGGGTGATCGGGGTGGTGAGACAATAATACATATCCTCTGTGGGGCTTGCCTGACGTTGGATTGAAAGGGTCTCACCAACCTGTCCCCCCCTGCGAGGCTTGCCCCGGCATCGGGGACTGAGAGGAAAGTCCCGTCCGGCCAAAGTGTGGCCGACAGGGTTGGAAGCCGACCCCGCAGGCAAACCCGGCAACGGGCGTCCGAAGCCGGGGAAGGCGAGAACACAGGCTCCGTACTGAACCCCGAAATGGGTATGCTTTGTGGTCATAAGGACAGACTTCCGGGAAACCGGAGGGGAAAGCCGACGGTTTGCAACGTGTCGGAAGGCAGCAGTCCCGAATGCGACACGGCGAGGATTCGGGACACCACCGGGGTCTGAGACCAGGGCATGTGTTCACGGGGGTGGCCCGGGAACTTGGGAGAGCCGTCTGTCTCCCTGCGGAGAGAGAAAGGTACAAGGAGGAGGTCCGGCCGGAAGGCAAAATCCCGGCATTACAAAGGAAGCCCCGCCTTTGAAATGAGTCTGCGGAAGCGGAGACACAAACGACAAAAGACGGGCCAGGCAGGGTATCCGGGAAGGACAGAGAAAATCGAACGACCCGGAGACGGTCAGACGGCAGTCCTGGCTGAACATAGCACCGATGGTCGGAACTTCGGCAAGCTCAGTTACCGGACGGACCGGCCGGGAAGGCGGGGAAGTGACGCCCAGGCGACCCGTCGCAGGGAAGGCGGGGCCGGGCATGACGATCCGACGGGAGGCACACAGAGACCGCAAACCGTGTGACCCGACTTCGGAGGAGTGCGAGGCAGGCGATTCCACAGAGTCGTCCGCGGGGGCGGCATGGTTGTGCGCCGGACGGGGTCGTGCCTGTCCGGTAACCTGTTCACTTGGTTCCGAGGAACCGGATGAGGGAAATCCTCACGTCCGGATCTGCGGGGGGTGCGTCTGGTAACAGGCGCATCTACCCGGGAGTTTCATAAATTCAGAAAACATAACATTCAGGCTATCAAGTGGTTAGCTTGGTCCGCCTCGTTTGGCAAATACATAATTCAGAAGCATGTAACCTGACGCGGCAAGAAAAAAGATAAAATAATTTACGATAAACTCAGGAATCATGAGCTGATTTTCAAATGTATTCAAATCTTCATTCTCGAATATGCGCCAGCAGTTAAACGGGAATCCTTTCTGATATGTATCTTTGTAATCCAACTCGTATGTGAATGGCACATCCATTACTAATCCGGGAACAGCTTTCGGCGAACTCAGAAAAATGCATGTGACACACAAGGTGCCGCTCAGTATCAGTGATAGCACTATTCGTTTAAGTAATGTGAATGTCCCACTTGCATTGGCCTCTTTTGAACAGACCAAAGCAAGACTTAGCATTAAAATCGCATTCAGTCTTTTCATTTTTCTCCTATTCAGCAAACTAGTCCAGATCCAGCTTCACTTTACACTGATTACACTTTACAACGCCCCGGAAAACTTTGTTGCCGCATTCAGGACAAACATAGCGGGCTTCCTCATCCTGAATCCATTTTTCAGTGCCGACCTTTCGCCAATACGGAACAGCCCGCAAAATAACCTTTTTGCCGACAGTCATGGGAAAATTTTCAATATGCTGACAGGGAAATTCATCGCACTGATGACATCCGGTGTAACCTTTCTCTCCTGTGCAGTCCCTGATCTCACACTGTCGGCAATGCATAAACAGTTCATCAGATAAGCAGCCCCGACATTGAATATTTTCTGCCGAAAGATTTTCACTATTATGAAGCCTGCCTTTGCCGGAAATTTCTCCCTTGTAAAGATTCGCCAACCGCTCCCTGAATTTGTGATTATTATCACGGTGTGCGATATAAACGGCACAGACTCCGCAATAAAGACCACATGGAGAAATAAGATTCGGATTTATCGTCATAATTCCAAGCCCTCCTGATATAAATACATCATAAGTGCAAACTCAGCTTACTGTGCTGACCAGTTTTGAACCATCCGCCTCTGTTCGGGAGTCCGGGGAATCGTTTCTCTTTCATAACCTGTTCCCTGTTTCAGATGATCAAGTCTGCTCAGAGCTTCGTCGCCGTTCAGTCCCTGCTGTATCAGATAACAGCCTGCGGCCAGCCCTGTCCGTCCGACACCTGCGAAGCAGTGAATATAAACCTTGTGTCCCTTTGCCAGACCGGAATCAATGGTGTTTATAATCTGTCGCATTTTTTCCGGCCCCGCTGTCTTGAAATCCCGAATCGGAATCCTGTGATGTTCGGCTGAGACTCCGAGAGCGGCGGCCTCCTCATGCAACAGTGTTTCATAAGGTTTCAGCCTTTTTTCTCCCTCTTCCGTAAAATTCACGAAAAAAGTGACACCGTTTTCAAGCAGGCAGCGCAACATGGCTCTGCGTTTTTTCATGCTCCGTGGCGGATATTCTCCTGCCAGCAGTTTGTCGGGTATTATCCAGTAAGAGTCATAAAGCGGTACATTAGTCCCGATTCTTGTGCAAACATCAACCGCCAGAGCAAATATGATATCCGAAGCCAGATGTTCGGTAACAGACTTGTCGTACAATATTTTTGATTCAGCCGGAAATTCATCATCGCCGTCCCAATACAGAACAGCCACCGGAATGCGGGGTGTTATTCTGAAAACATAAGCCGCGTCCGCCATGTCAAGCGGAGTACCATCAAGCTGCTCACAGATTCTTCTGAAATTTTCAATGTCACCGCTGTATCGTGAAGATATCAGACTGGTCGGGATTTCATGCGGACCACGGAAAAATGTGGCACCGCCCGGAATATCCTTCTCGGATATCCATTCATTGCAGAGTTCGGTTTCCTCTGATCTCAGGAGATAATGCATGATGAAGAGATAGAAATACTCATGAGGACTCTGAAAATTTCTGCTGATACGATCAATCGTCTGCTCATAAGGATGTATGGCGTATTCATCACCCCATACAGACAGGGTGTAGCACTTTTTCACATCATCGTATCTGCATAACGCCCGGCTGCAAACATCTGCCGGATTCTGTTCAGCTAATTCCTTAAAATAAACCGCATCGACTGAATGTGTCATATTTTACTCCTTTCCGATGAGTACAGGACAAAAAACCTTATCTTGATCTTATCCTGTATTCAGTCCTTTATGTTAAAAATTAAATACTCTCCGGTATTCCTCTATTATCACATCCTCAAATCGTCTGGCATAATTTTCAGCATATTCCTCACCACGCGCCACAGCCCGTTTTGATCTTGTGGTCATCCGGTCGTGGTGATGCCCGAGTTCGTGAATGAAAATATGAATCAGTTGGAATGCTTTGGCAGAAGCTTCATCAAATTCTATGAAATAGCCGCTCTTATTTTTTGAACACTGTATGTTCAGCTTCCCGAAGATTCCCTCATGCTCTTCATAGAATTCATCTGAACAGTCATGCCACTCTATTTCTTTCTCCCATGCGCATATTCCGACAACGCCCTTATTGTGCCATCCCAACAGACCATAATAAGCGGATGAAAGCACCACCGCGTTCAGGCCATTGGCTAATTCATCCCATTCAGGCACGATTTCAATAAATTTGAATAAATCCTGTCTCCTGATTAAGTGCCTGTAACCCCTTCCCGCCTTTTCCCTGTCAAATACCGGATATTTCTGAGGCGTATTGTAATAATTTGGCGTAGCATCCCACCTGTTTTTTCTTTGAACCTGCCCAAGTTTGACTTGAGGGGTTATTTTTCTTGCATAATGTTTCATTGTAAAGTCCTTTTTATAACTCATCGTATCGAATTTTTGTCTTGGCTATGGTGCAGAATATTCCGAAATTATTTATCGTTGCGCCAATCCCGATCTTTTCCTGATCAGCCGTTTCTAAAATTATCGAGAGAATGTTTCCCTTTTCGTCCCCCGCAAACCTGTATTCGATATCAGTGAATTGTTCCCACTGATATTTCCTGGATGAGAATCTGCTTTTAACTTCAAATCCGTTCATGTTCAACAGGTACTGAGTATCGATTATCTTGGCAAATTTAAGCATTAACAGCCCGCCGCCTCCGAAAAGAGCGAGTCCCAGATAACACAGAACTCTTTCTCCGAATTCATTCCTATCCGACAATTCGTAAATACATAATGAAACCAGAACCACGGAAACAAGAATTAAAACCCATATTATAATTTTAGGCAATGCCGCATTCTGACAGATGAAAGTATGATCCTTTTCCAATTTTTCCATATATTTTTTTTCAAACACCGGCCTTATCCGGTTTTCCAGAATCTCGTACATTTTTTCGTGATTTTTATAATGCGGAGACAGCTCCAGGGATTTGTTTTCCGTTTTCAGTTTGAATGCTCCCCCGAACTGGATCGTTCTGTCAATGGTTTCAATATCCGTGTAATAAATCACCGTGGGCTGGCCCAGTACAGACTCGCCTGTTAAATGATCTTCGTAAAACTTTAAGGCCGATGGCTCATACAATCCCGACCAGATGAAATAGCCGAGCAGAGAAAGCATGAAAATGATAATGCCGGAAAATATAAAGACTTCTCGTATTTCCCCGATTTCATACATCAGGACATAGATGCAAGCTATGATGAATATCACCAAAAAAGCGATAATAAAGCCAAGCATCGCTTTTGAGCCGGTTTTCAGTCTGAAACTCATTGGAAAAATTTCGGTCATGGTAAATCAATCCTTTTTTTCTAAGCAACATTTAACATACTGATTTCCGGACGGCAATTGAATCGCAAGCCATGCAAATTCCCTATCCCTCTGGTTATATGAATATGCCGATTTCCCCATGACAATAATCCCTCCGGAAAACTTCTATGTCCGGCGGGCAAAAACGGGCGATATCCGATAATCGGAACAACCAACTGCCCGCCATGAGTATGACCGCATAAGAGAACATCCCAGTCATAAGGCATCAACTCTGACCTTGACATCGGGTTGTGGGACATGACAAAAATCGGGATATCCTCTTCTCTCTTTTCTTTCAGAACTAACTCCGGTTTCATATCTCCGCACCGATAATCATCCAGTCCTGCCACGGCAAACACCCTGTGATTTATCTCCACTCTGGTTTTTTCATTAGAAAGAAAATGAATACCGCCTGACCGGAGCAGTTCTCCGACCTTTGAGAAATCTTTATACCCGCGTGAGAAAGCCGGCCGTTCTCCGTCATGATTTCCGATGCATGCAAAAGTGGGGATGGCTGATGCCAACTTACGCAGAATGCGGCGATACTGAGGAACATCCTGAATATCCTGAAGCCAACCTGTGATGAAATCACCTGTGACACATGCAACATCAGGCTGCTGCTCAAGAGACAGATCAATCGCTTTCTCAATAGTTTTCAGGCTCACGCATTCGGAAGCGTGAAAATCCGAGAGGTGGAGTATCCTAAGCGGGTTTGAAAAGCGGTTGATCCTGACTGACTTTTCTGTCACTTCAAACCAGTCGGATTCAAGACAGCGCATGTATGCACTGCCAGCCCCTGCCAATACGGAAAGCCTTTCAATTGAGGCGATAAACTTTCTGCGTGTAATTTTCATTTATTTATTCATATCGATAAGATAACAGATACAAAACTGCGGATGGAGTAACCTACTTGGCCTGCTACTAAGCGTATGTGACCAAATAACTTCCCCATTTCCCGCTTCCCGCTCCTGCCGGATTGACAAATCCGGCAGGCATCTCGGATTTGCCAATCCGAGCATGAAAGGGGGATTTTATTTGGCCACAGTTCCTAAGACAGTAAAACCACATATGTAAAAATGTCTGTAGCAACGCCGGGTCAGTTTCTATCTCTTTTCATTTTTCGCAATATTTATCCACTTTTTCTGGGCTTTGACGTAAAATTTCGGAGAAAGTCGTGCATTCTTTAAAATCATATCGAACAATTCGTCAGCTTCCTCAGTTCTTCCCAATTTCTTCAGCAAAAGTGCATATCTGCATCTTGCCTCTTCGCCAGAAAAAGAGTTTGCTACTTCAGAATATGATTTCAGGGCGCCGTCAGTCTCTCCTGTGTCTTCAAGAGTTCTGGCATATAGCAGATCAAACTCATCTCTCTTTTCACCCGGCCTGAGCTCCCTCAGTTTTGTTAGATACTTTTTTGCATTGGAAAGGTCCTTTTTAAAATAGTATGCACAGCACAGCCCTTCGATCATTGAAATATCGTTTTCATACAGACTCTGCATACAATCCCGGTATAATGATATTGCTTTGTCAAACATGCCGTGATTCACATATTCCTCTGCAAGCAGTTTTTTATTTTTCACACTCGGCGCCAGTTCCAACTGATCTTCAAGATGGCGTAATCGTTTGGTCGGGTTCAGTCTGTTTCCAACACCTGAGCTGAATTTCTGAACTTTGTAACTTCCCTGAAGATCGGGAACATATTCTGCAAAAAAATAAACCAGAGATCCGATTCCCGGTAAAAGAATGATTATCCAGAGCCAGCGTTCACGGCCTGTTCTGACAGCATGAACAGCAAAATATATCTGAATAAGAACTTCAAGCACAACCAGTATGGACATTTTGTTCACCTCCTGTGAAGTAAAGTTTCTGTTTCAAAGCGTATATAATTCTTTGTCAACCGGATTTTCCATTCTCCTCATCAGCAATTCTTATGATGGCATCTGAACTCTCTTCGACATCATTTTCCGTTGTTCTCCAAGATGACACGCTGATTCTCATAGCTGTTTTTCCCTGCCATTCTGTTCCTCCGCACCAACAGGTGCCGTCCTCCTGAACTCTCCGAATTACCCGTTTTGTGGTTTCCGGGTCGCCAAAAGAGACCAAAACCTGGTTTAATACAACATCATTAAGAATCCGATACCCGGCAGCGGACAATTTTTTGGCAAACAACAATGCATTGTCACAATTCGATTCAATTAAGCTCGCCAAACCCTTTTTTCCCAAGGATCGCAATGCCGCCCATATTTCAACACCACGGGCCCGCCTTGACAGTTCAGGGACATAATGAAAGGGTTCCCGTTTTGCCCCCGAAATCAGGTATGCCGCATCAGTTGACATGGATGAGATAAGATGCTCTTTGTCTCTCACAAAAACGATGCCGCTGTCGTAGGGGACATTCAGCCATTTGTGTGCATCCGTAGCCCAGGAATCCGCTTTGTGAATGCCTTCGCACAGATGTGCATATCTCGGAGACACAGCAGCCCATAGACCGAAAGCACCGTCTGCATGAACCCATGCATCTGATGAAGAGGCCATTTCACAAATTTCAGAGATCGGGTCAAACGAGCCTGTATTAACATTTCCTGCCTGAACGCAGATAAGTGTCGGCTCCGAATATTCCGGAATCAGATTCACTGTCATCCTTCCCTGGGCATCAGCAGGAACTTTTGTCACCTTGTTTCTGCCCAGACCAAGCATGCTCAGAGCTTTCAGAACGCTGACATGCACCTCCTCTCCGACAATCACCTGTATTGGCGGAGCATTGAAAAGCCCGTCGTTTTCCACGTCCCAGCCTGCTTTTTTAAGCAGCGCATGGCGGGCGGCGGCAAGCCCCGCAAAGTTCGCCATGGTTGCGCCCGTAACAAATCCTGCTTCTGTTTCCGGTGGGAGTTTCAGGATATCGGTAAGCCATTTTCGGCAAACCGTCTCAATGAATGAGGAAACAGGCGATGCCGCTTCAATTCCGGCGTTCTGATCCCAGACCCCGGCTAACAGATTTGCAGCCAGCGGAGCAGGCGATGCGCCTCCGATGACAAAACCGAAATATCTGCTGCCAGTGCTTGCCACGGTGGCCGGAGATCCGAATTTGTCCAGTTCGTTTATAACTTCCAAAGGTTCGACAGGATGATCCTGAAGAGGCATATCCAAAAATTTCATTTTTTCAACATCTTCCGGTGCGGGAAAGACTTTTCTGCTGTCAACCGACTTTAAATAACGCTTTGCTTTCTCTGAAAAGGCATCAATCATTTTGTCCATATTATGTTTCCTTCGGATTTGTACTTTTCATCTCAACATGTACCACATTATTTCTCATTCAGATAAGGGTATATCGCGGAACGAAGCTGTAATACGGGTACCCGGTAAAAGAAATCCTTCAACTTCAAGTAGTGCTATCTGCTTTTCTGTTATTGAAATATTCTCAAAACAGAGGCTGGCTCTCTTTGGAAGATTAGCATAAAGCCTGTCTTCCAGTGACTTTTCTCCCCGAGTTTCGCAAGATTTGCATAATATTCTTTTCCGGAATAAATTATTTTAGATTTGCATTCTCCTCTGACATGAATCATAAATCCTTCGGGTTCAGTATCTGTTGTGCTGGTAATTAAAAAATCACAGATTATATTCTTACCAGAATGCCTGCACACCTGCAGATCGAGAGTAATATCACCTGTTTTCACTTTGGTAACCGCTGACGACTGAAAATTCGCTGTTAATGTCTTGGTGACTGGAGGCCGGTTCTTTTTCAAATCAGTTGAAGCTTGTTCTGTCTGTGATTTGCTTTTTGTATATTCAACCATACCCAGATCACTGAAACTTTGTCACCGGGTTTGGCTTGATAGTGAGCGGCAACCCAAACCGTTGATCCGGCCACTGATGAGGCCAGTATTGCCCATATTCCATACCGTTTTATCAATTCAATAATTATGTTGCCCATATCATACTCCTCTTAATCTTTTTTGCTTCTGTCTCCATTTGGAGAATGGCGCATTTGGCTATTAACATAAAGTGGGACATTTGTAATAATTCTGATTATAACGGATTTAGGGGAGGCTCCCTTGCACTTGCCCTTGCACTTTGCTACTTAAATTTGCACTTAAACTTGCACATGCCTGATTATTGTTTCGGAAGCGAACATTTTAGGCTTAAACTTGCACTTAAACCTGCGCTACCTGCACTTAAACTCGCACCACGCCCGGACTCCGGCCTGAGTGTGCTCCGTTAGTGAATGTCCGGGGTTTGAACATAAGTGCAAGTGCAAGTGCAAGTGCAAGGGGGGACCTTCCCTAAATCCGTTATAATCAGTTAAATTGATAGCCCATTGAACTGAACCGGTGCCCTGTTATTGTAAATTTAATTTAAGTAATTTTCTGTACTCAGTACTTTGGCAAACGGAACACTCAGCGCCGCCATAAAAGCGGCATGCACATCTGCTGCTTTTACCAGATGACCGTCAAACTCCAAATCACGAGTGGCACAGCCGTCAGAAATAACTGTGCAGTTGTATCCCAAATCAAACGCTGCACGAACTGTCGTATCAATGCACATATGACTCATCGCACCGCAAATTACCAATTCGTTCACACCTGTATCTTGCAACATTCCGTGTAATTCCGTATCACGAAAGGAGCTTGGAAAGTGCTTGATAATCAACGGTTCACTTTCTTCTGGTTTCACACTTTCGTGAATTTCACACCCCCATGTATCCGGGATAAAAAATGTCGCACCTTCCCTAGTCGATAAATGCTGAACATGGAAAACCGAAGCCTGTTTTTCTCTGAAATGAGTTAACAATTTTTGGCAATTTTTTGCTGCCTCACCCATTCCGACCAATTCCATTTTTCCGTCGATGAAATAATCATTTTGGACATCAACGATTACTAATCCTTGTTTCATTTTCATCTCCTGTAATATTTACACACACAAATTTGGGCATATAACATTGATGAGCGCGTCGGCTCCCATTAACTGTTCAGTTTCAGTCAAAGCTGCATTGTAGCCACTTTCTGTTCCGATTGGTTTTACGTCCATAAAAATTATCTCATATTGACGCAGGCTGTCGTATGGCGGATATCATTGTTTCCCATCCACAGAAATGAGAAGAGTGTCAATTTCTGTGGTTATCACTTTTTTTACAATATCGCAGACTTTCTTTTTTAATTCGCCGACCGTTATTTCCTCATTCGGCAGTTTTTCAAAATGGATGTGGACAATTGTTTTTCCATTATGCACTCTCCATGAAATTTCGGGTTCCGTTCCCAATGCTTTCCGAATCTCCTGTGTCATCAGATCATGCTTTTCAAACGCTTCCTTACCCATTTCCGCAAATTTTTCACAGCCAATGACAAATACGATAAAAATGAATATGTATCTCATAAAATTATCAGTTTTCATTTTAACATTCCTTCCTTAAAGTTAAAGGGGGGCATAAAAAAACGTGCCCGTCATCCGGTGCGACGATTGTTATGCCGTTACGCATACTTCGTTTACGACCATCCAATTTCTTTCGGTTTAATAAGCTTTCTTCTGGTGATTTTTGCAACAACACCAGCATTGGTGGGATCAGGACAACGTATAAATTCTGTTGTGATTCCATCAGGATCGATTCTTTTTTGATATTTGGTCCCGTTATATCTCCATGGTAAAGTTTCGCCAAATTGGAGAACTCTAATCATAGAACTGATGCTGTCTAATAGCCAGAGGCATATGTTTCCGATCTCCTCCGGATATTTGAACTTCTCACCCAATCAATGATGGTCACAACCATCACCTTCAACAATTTCGATTTCGTAATTTTTTTTTCCCCATATTCTTGTCCTATTGACTGTCGGGGGCTGTTGCCCATACGCATCAAGCTAAGGATTTGAGTCCCTTGTCTGGCGCAGCTTTCCGGTTCCCGGCCCCGCCATCCGCTGTTCCAATGATTGGTTTATGTGATACTGGCGATTACGCCGAGAAATGTTCCGACGCCGCCGACAATAATTATCAGCGCCAGAATTTTTCCGATGTCGGTCTGGGAATGGATATCACCGTAACCCACAGTCGCCATGGTTACAATGGAAAAATAGATCGCATCCGTTAACGAAAAGTTTTCAAAGGACATGAATCCTATGACACCTAATGACAACAGGACTGTCAGATAAATTCTGAGACGAATTTTGTTTTTTTCTGTCATTTCAAAGTTTTAATTTTGTTTACATCGGAGGGATGCCATCTCATCCTCCAATTATGCCGTGCCTCTGTGATATGGTCGGCTCTCACATACTTTGCCACCGAAGTTTGGAACTCCGTGTAATGGAAGCCTCCTTCTGACCGGACCACATAGCCTTCGCTTGTGTCAGTGTTCCTGCTGTTCAGAAATGCTTTGTGGATTTCATCCCTGTCAAACACGCCCTGCCATAAAACCGGGACATGCGTCAGTCCAAGCAGATCGCAGTATTCAAGCATCTCGCTCCATTCAAGACATTCATTCTGTTCGTTCCATACAGAGAATACCTGAAAATAAGATTCAAGCGCGTCATACTTAACAGAGTGTCTGGCATAAAGGTTCTCACCGCAGACTCTCCAACCTTCCGGTATGTCAAAATAAAATTTCTGAATGAAATTTTTGATCCATGACTGGGACGGATGTTCGTTTCCGTTTACTGACCGGGCATGAAAATATCCGTCAGAATAGACCGTGGCATTCTCTCCGTCCATTTTTTCCGTGACGACAACTCTTTTCCCGTCAAAAACCGAAAGATCGGAAAGTACGTCATCATCCCTGCCCACGGATTCCGACCAGGGAAAGTGTTTCGTCCGGGGATATTTCACATAATCCGCAAACAGACAGAGAACCTCTGAAAGAATCTTCTGAACGGATTCGTCGTAAAACAGTTCGCCTTTCATTCGCTGTCCGTTCGGGAGAATTATGTTTCCCCATTTGTCATAACGGGTGTCTCTGTGATAGCCCTTTGGCAGGACAATTTTTTTAATGCCGGCAATGTCTCTCAGTTCCTGGGCATCCAGAGTTGTTTTCTCTGCTTCGATATGATGCGGTCCGCAGAGAGAGACGCCGTTTTCAAGGTGATATCCGCCGTCATCAAACAAGCGTCGTTCGATGATGTGATGGGCATCCTGCGCGGGTTCGCCGCAAACAACGCATTTATGATTGTCACGCTTGAAGATACTTTCCCTGAATATATCTCTTGATTTCATTTTCATTCCGTATATGTATGACACATTCCTGTTTTCTGATTATAACGCTTTTCGGGGAGGCTTCAAACCGCGAATGACCGCGAATGAACACGAATGGACACAGAACCGTGTGATTCGCGTTCATTCGTGTCATTCGCGGTTTCAGTCGTCATGTTGCCGACTGATGCGTCGTTCGATGATGTGATGGGCATCCTGCGCGGGTTCGCCGCAGACAACGCATTTATGATTGTCACGCTTGAAGATACTTTCCCTGAATATGTCTCTTGATTTCATTTTCATTCCGTATATGTATGACACATTCCTGTTTTCTGATTATAACGCTTTTCGGGGAGGCTTCAAACCGCGAATGAACACGAATGAACACGAACGGACACAGAACCGTGTGATTCGCGTTCATTCGTGTCATTCGCGGTTTCAGTCGTCATGTTGCCGACTGATGCGTCGTTCGATGATGTGATGGGCATCCTGCGCGGGTTCGCCGCAAACAACGCATTTATGATTGTCACGTTTGAAGATACTTTCCCTGAATATATCTCTTGATTTCATTTTCATTCCGTATATGTATGACACATTCCTGTTTTCTGATTATAACGCTTTTCGGGGAGGCTTCAAACCGCGAATGAACGCGAATGAACACGAATGGACACAGAACCGTGTGATTCGCGTTCATTCGTGTCATTCGCGGTTTCATTCGTCATGTTGCCGACTGATTCGTGTCCATTCGTGTCATTCGTGGTTTCATAGCCTCCCCTAAATCCGTTATAATCAGCCTGTTTTTGCCCGTGAGCGTGATGTGCGTCCGCTTCCAGCTTCCTCTCTTCTTCAATCTGTTTCAGTGCTTGCTCCAGAGCCTTCTGAGGGTCTTTTTTTTCTTTCTCTTATCGCCCCGCAACAAATCATTGGCAACCCCGATATGTCACCACAAACTCATTATTATCCGCTCCCAGAGAGAAGAGGCATTCAGCACCCTCCGCCTCACAGGATCGGATCATACGCAGAATGCCCTTTCCCCGGCGTTCCATATATCCGTATCCGCTCAGAAACGAGGCGATGATCTGATTGCGGGCAAACTGCCGGAACAGCATGTTCTCAAGGGTGATGGTGTTGGGAAGCCCGCCGGGGGAACGGATTTCGAGTCTGTCCCGAAAGAGAAATATCCTGACCGATGAGCCGGTAATCGTATAATCCCTGTGGCAGACCGCGTTGACAATGCCCTCCCTGACGGCTTCAATCGGATACAGATAGGAAACCTTTCGCCGTATATCCTGTTCAAGGGTATTCTTCTGGGGCATGGTCAGCTTCAGGAAGGCAACGGCATCTTCGATGAGGTCATCCGCCGCCCCCCTCAGATCCTTCTCACGGATCGTTTCCGAGAGAAAGTCATCCCCGCTGTACGCGCCGCATAGGATGTTGCAGGAGGGAAAATGTCTTTGCGGATTTTTGCCGAAAACAAGAAGCCCTCCAAAGGACGGGTGCAGCGTTTCCTCCGTCTCGATCAGAACGGAGAGATTGATGAGGTCATGGCGGAGCGCCCTTTCATTCTCCTCATTCAGGGGACTCTGATCCAGCCCGGCAAGATATCTGTTCACCTTTGCGATGTCAATGTCACCCGGAGTGGCTCTGATCACTGGCGATTCGTCAAACTGAAGGATGTTCTTCCTCTGAAACAGTCGGACAAGCTCCTGCTGGGTGGGAATCTGTTTTGTCGATCCGACTCTGATGTAGTACATGCCGCGGCTGTCCGTATGCGGGGTGTCTCCCCGGGCAATCGTGACGGCAAGGATTTTTTTGTCACTGATGACGAACTTTTCAATCATCGGGATGATTGAGGGTCTCACCGTGTTTCTACACACATTGATCACAAATTCCTCCATGTCATCCCGTGTACACCCGATGATCCGGCCGGCATCATCAACACCCAGAAGAATGACACCTCCTTCGAAATTGGCAAATGCGACAATCTCTCCGGCCAGGGAGGTGGGATGAACATCTTGTGTCCTGAATTCGACTTTTGACGATTCGCCGTTGCGGATGATTTCGATGATTTCGTGCTGGTTCATAATTGCCTCATAAGCCCTGCTGCCTGAGTTTTTCTTGTATTTCCCATATTCCTGCATAAAAGAGAAATCGATCTCATATTTTCCTTTATGTAATTTTTCTGTGTACAGGACAAAAACGGCTTTTTCCCGAACGGGCTGGCTTCCCCAGCCGCCAGAAAAAGCCGGGTTTCCTTCTTCTCATTCATTTTTTCTGACTATAACGGATTTAGGGGAGCCCCCGCCCGACACATAGCAGGTGTAAGAAGATAGGATGCCTGACAACTATCAGGTTTTTCTGAAGGGCCGTATTCTCGTTCTATACTCATCACAGGCGGATGTTAAGGCATGTGGGGCATCTTGCACCAAACCTGCTGATTTGCAAAATCGGACCAAATTTTTCACTGCTGATTTACATCTGCGTTCTCTGTCTAATTTAGGATAAACCTCCTGTTCATTCACCTTGTTCCCATCCAGAAAATAAATCCATGTTTCTATATTGCGCCTGGGAACCACAAGAGCCACTTCTTCGTCATCGGTTCGAAATGGCATCTGCTGCAAATTGCATGCTGTTTTAAATTCATCAATCCGTTCCTGCACCTCTTTATTATCTGCGTCGATCATTGCTATGAGGGCAGAAGCCGCTTTCTGCCGCCGTTGTCTGTAAATTTTAAGTTCTCTCGGGAAATTTTCCCGCACCCATTGTTCAGCGGAGCCTTCTTTTGAAGGGCTTTTTTCCACCCGCATTTCCCTCGTGTTCCAGCCCATTCCCTTAAGAAACCGCCTCACAAAGGCTTCATGCTGAGAATCCTCACAGAGAAGCACGATTTTTACGCGTCGCAGGCTCATTCCGTCCACCCCCTGGCGATCTGTTCAGAAAGCTTAAGTCCTTTGTCAATTTTTGCGGGCATATTTCTCACCCGTGCCGGCCCGAGAGCATCACGCTCGATCCATTTGCCGCATTCCGGGCCGAGGTAATCTGTCAGTTCCGGGTGATGACTGATCAGTATCGCCTGCGGTAACTCATCTCCGCAGATGTCGCCAAGCTCCACGAGCCAGGGCTGAATTTCCGGCAGCGCCACATAGTTTTCCGGTTCATCAAGAAAAACAGCATGTCCGAGATCCCGCAAGCCTGACAGAAGGGAGTAAAGAACAATCATCACGCGCTCTCCGTCAGAGATTCTCTCAAAATCAAAATAGACCGGTGCGCTTTTTTCGTTTTCGCTGCGGAAGCCGACTCTGAGTATCCTGTGCCTGCCGGCCCGCTCAAGCTTGAAGGCATAAAAACCCGGGATGATATCTCGCAGTTGTTCAGTCAACTGAAATATTCTGTCCTGATGCTCCTGGGAGAGGTAACGATACCATGAGGCAAAGTTGCTGCCATCCCGGTTCAGCCGGTCGGATTCCTCTCCGGTTTCCGAGCGCATTGCCTTTGGTCGGAGGCTTATGACAAAGATTCTCTTCATCCATTTTTTGAACTCTGTCAGTTTTTTGTTATCCTGTCTCTCAGCAATGGTTGCCAGCCCCGAAACTGACTGGTCAAAGGAATATTTCGGCCCGGCTGTGTGGTCATCGTGATAAAGCTGCACGTCGCCCTGCGTAAACTCGAACAGCGGTCTGTCGTCAAGGAGAAGCCGTTCATGTTCGATTCGCTGCTTTCTGATGTCAGGGTTGTGCGATACAAGCAGCTTGTAAGAAAACAGTCCGTTCTTTCCCTGCACGTCGAGTTCGAAGGACTGTTCGGCGCTGCTGACCCAGGCGGTCAGATCATCCCGATGAAACACTTCTCCGACTTTGGCATTATCCACTGTCATACGGCGAATTCCGTAAAGCAGATCGAACAGGGCGGACTTTCCCCCGCCGTTTGGCCCCAGCAGCAGGGTCAGTTCGCTGAAGCTGATTTCAAAATTGACAAGACAACGGTAATTGTTTGCGTATAGTCTTTTAAGCATTTGCAATCCTTCTTGTCCCTGGGCTTTCCTATGCTTCGTCTGATTCCGTTTCAGTTCCGTCAGGCGGCATGTTTGCAATTTGTTCATAAAAGCAATTTGCAAAATTGCTCCACATTACAGAATAAATTTACTGATTATAACGCCTTTCGGGGAGGCTGTGAGCCTGAAGTTGTGATGACGCTTTTCGGCGGCAGCAGGCAGATTCCGCATGTAAGTACCCGGCCATAAATTTTTTTGTTCTCACATTTCATGGAGATGAGAAATCTTTTGCGTTCAAAATGACGATTGGTCAGCAGGGCAAACGCCATGAAAGCGAGCGTCAGGCCAAAGGCAATCCATCCCCCCTCGATAGAGAAAGCGCCAGGGCCACAATCATGATCCCTGTCATGTAGATCATCAGAACAAGTTTGCCGCCTCTGAAATCGGTCAGGAAAAATCCGAGTGTCACGGAGATGCTCATCTCCGCATACCCCGCAAAATGATTGTGATTCATGTATGTGGATGTCAGCCACGGTGAATGGCCGTAATTCCACCACGGAAAGGGGTTGGCATCGAATCGTTTGAGCAGCCCCAACACCGACAGAAAAACCCCCATGGTGATGATAATGTGAATCAGACGCCTGAGCCGGGCACGGGTCTTTATTGCATGAATCGTCAGGTAAAAAAACAGCACATAGTTGAGCAGCAGAACCGTCGCCCACAGGCTGGTCTGAGGATAAACCGAAAAGAGAGAAGAGAGAACCGACAGAACGACCAGCAGGAGAATCGGCTGATCAACAGGGGTTCTGATCCACTTCCAATCCCAGTTCAGGCTCCTGACCGCCAAAAAAGCGGTCATGTCCACAATCGTTACCAGATGAATCAGGCTCACTGCCCATTCCTGAACCGCTCCCTTCACGAGATGCGTTATGACGAGCAAAGCGGCCAAACTGCAAGCCGTGACATATGAGATGTAAGCTGGCGGTTTAAATTTGAAGTCCACCTTTTGATTGCCTGGACATAACTCCGCCCTCTGATTTACATTGAGGTTGGTTCGACATATTTCAAGAGATTTGTTTCAGTTATAGAATTAATCATTAATCAGTCCTCATCTTTGAACAGATCAACAAAGTCCTCACCCAGTGGCAAGGGATTTTTGTCAATTGCCTCGGTTATCTCCTCGATTTTGTCAAATATGGTCGGCAGTGTCAGTTCCGGAAATTCCGATATTCTTCCATGCGCAATTTCGCATCTCCAATAATAGTACCGGTCAATTTCACTGTAATATTCGTGGGTCGGAGATACAGTCAGCCGCACCCTCAGCATGAATCCCAGCTCCTCAAAACTGTCTCCCTCCGTCTCAAATGCCTTGTCGTTGATGAAAGCCTCAAACTGACCCCATAGGAGAACGAAATAGGCATATTCACTGATGCGGGACAATTCGAGAATTCTCAGATGCCTTGCACGGTCATTCCGGGATACGGCATCATCAATGCTTTTGATATAATATTTCTCCGTCTCCGAATAGGCATCGCGGATTAATCCGTATTCTTTCATGGAAAAAGCGCCTCATCCTTCATCAGCTTCGCCAGCGTGTTCCGGTCAAAGGAGATTCTCTGCCCTCTTTTTGAGGGATTCACGACAGTCCACCGGCTCGGCTCACCGTCATCCCCGCCCAGATCAAGAAGGATATAGCGATTTTTGTCCGTGGTGATGTTCACCCTGCCGTTGGACCCGATTACCCACAGCCCCATCGGTACGAAGGATACCCTGTTCCTGCCAAAACGAACTGCCATGGCGGGGACAGTTTCAGGCTCAATGCCAAACCTGTACATGATATCCTCCCTGGCCTGGGGAATGTCTCTCCTCCGAATTTCCACCTTCCCGAAATTCTCAGCCCAGCTCGTCATTTCGGAACAGAGCTGATCCAATCTTTTTTTCCAATCAGATATCCGCCACGAAACATATTCCCGGTCTATTTTGTTTGCTTGTCGGTCCATTTTGTAAAGTTCCCAAAGAATGTGAAGTTATGTCTGTTTTGTTTGTCTGTCGTTCCACTTGTTTTTATCCTTTTTACAGAGGGAAGCTGCTTATGCATCAGGCTGCCATACAGATTGACTCCATCAGTCTTGTCTCTGTTTCATCTGAAAATTCCACAACGACAAATTTCTCTGTGGGATAAAGATAATCTTCGCCTGATTCGTCAACAACACGCAGACAGCCGGCCCTTCCTGCTTTCTCATCGGGAAGAATACGATAAACCTTCAGACTTTCCAGATCATCGCAACCTTCACTCAATATGCAGATAGCAAATTTCATATGCATCCTCATTCCA
>JAUCGI010000169.1:6147-7262 GCA_030378035.1 Desulfobacterales bacterium HSG2 | reverse complement strand
TTGCATCCCCTTCCTCTCTGGGACCTGTCATCGGCACCGTCTCTTTCGAATGGCCGAAGCCGGACATGTTTCTGCAGTTGTTTCGGGCGAAGGGCATCGGGATAGTCATTCCCGACCTCCTCATTCCGGGTCTGGTATTAGGGCTTCTCGGCGCCACAGAATCTCTGCTCACTTCTGTGACCTCTGACAACCTGATCGGCCACCGTCATCAGAGCAACCGGGAACTGATCGGCCAGGGTATCGGAAATATTGTCGCCTCTTTTTTCGGGGCGATCTCTTCTGCCGGATCGGTTCCCAGAACAACGGCAAATTTCAGGGCCGGCGGAAGGACTCCTCTTTCCGGAATGATATGCAGTTTCTCCCTCTTTCTGATGATAATGGCGATGGGTGTGATCATTGAAAAGATACCTTTGGCAGTCATCGCGGGAATTTTTATCGCTGTGGGGATCGGTCTGCTTGACAAATGGACAATAAACATTGTCAGGAAACGAAAAAACCCCTTCAGACAGCATAAAGAAGCGCTGATCAATCTCCTCGTCATCCTTACGGTCACAGCGGTCACAGTTGGCGTCAATCTGATCGCAGGAGCGGGAATCATGGTGGTTGCGGTTTCCGCTCTGTTCATATTGAAAAAGGGGAGACCCATCATCAGACGCAAATATTCGGGAAGCAAATTTCATTCGAAAAAGATGAGGACTCCGGAGCAGATTGAAATATTGGAGCAGGAGGGACGCCAGATTATTATTTTCGAACTTCAGGGGCCCGTATTTTTCGATTCGGCGGAGACTCTGAGCAGAGAGATTGAAAAACGGATAAAAAAAACCACCTATTACATCCTTGACATGAGGCGGGTAAGTGTGATTGACAGCACAGGAGCGGATATTCTCCTGCTGTTCAACCGACGCCTTGAAAAAGACGGAAAATATTTTCTGCTGAGTTATCTGAGGGAGAACCGTTCTCTGTGGGAGTTCCTCAGGGTCATGGATGTCATTGGGAGACTGAACAGCCGAATGATTTTCACGGATACTGACGGCGCGCTGGAATGGGCTGAGGAACATCTGCTGGCATGTTCATCTCAGTACGGAGGCAGTTGCGCCGAAGTGAGCCCCGAGGAT
>JAUCGI010000169.1:0-6137 GCA_030378035.1 Desulfobacterales bacterium HSG2 | reverse complement strand
CTCCCCGGGAACTCGACGATTTCAGGCAAAAGCTGATCCGCCAGACTTATAAGAAAGGGGAGCCGGTATTCCGCGAAGGCGATCCGGGTGAGGACTTGTTCCTCCTGACAAAAGGGGCGGTGACGGTCAAGGTCCGACTTCCGGAAAGCGACCGCTTCAGACGTCTGTTCACCTTCAGCCCGGGGGTTATTTTCGGGGAAGTGGCGCTTTTGGACGGAAAACCGAGATCAGCAGATGTATGGGCAGAAGAGGACACGGAAGTCTTCCGGCTCTCTCTGCACGATTTTGATATTTTGCGCAGAGAAAAGCCGGAGATTGTCATCAAACTGCTTATGAATATTGCAAAAGAATTCTCCAGAAACCTGCGCAGGATTTCTGAAGAGGTCAGAACGATGGAGGATACTTAAAAGGAGATCAGATTGAATCTTTTTTCAAACATAAAAGGAGACATTTCCGGCGCGCTCTCGGCTGCCATTATCACACTTCCCATGTGTATCGGATACGGTATTATTGTCTTTGCTCCCCTGGGAGTCGAGTATGCGCCCCAGGCGGCAATGACCGGAATTTACAGCGCGGTTTTCGCAGGTTTTCTGGCTTCATTTTTCGGAGGGAATCCGATTCAGATTACCGGACCCAAGGCCCTGCTGATGTTTGTCCAACTGTCGGTTGTGGAAGGGCTGGCGAAGAGCCCTCATATCCCGGCAGACTCGGAATATCGATATGTCGTTATCGTAGGATTGGCCTCTGTGCCCGTGTTTATTGCAGGAGTGTTCCAGATTGTGTTTGCATCGCTGCGACTCGGTAATCTGACCAAATATGTTCCGCATCCGGTGGTCGCGGGATTCACAAACGCCATCGGCATTCTCCTGATTACGAGACAGATCAGGCCCCTTCTGGGCGCGGACACCACAGCCTCTCTTGTCAGCGTCATGAATCAGATCACAACAATTCAGCCCATGACCCTGCTGGTCGGACTGATTACCCTGGCCGCGCTTTATCTCTCCAGGCATTTCATCAAAGTCATTCCGGCCTCGCTGACAGCCTTGGCTGTCGGGACCGGGATGTATTACGTTCTTACTATCTTTATGAATCCCTCCTCTCTCGGACCCATCATCGGGACCATCCGTTTCGAATGGCCGAGACCGGACATATTTCTGCAACTGTGCCATATGGGATGCATGAACATGATACAGATATTCCTCCCGGATCTCATTATTACCGGGCTGTTCATAGCCTTGCTCAGCGCCATGGAGACCCTGCTCAGTTCTGTGACCTCCGATAATCTGACCGGCAACCGTCATAACAGCAAGCGCGAACTGTTCGGCCAGGGTATCGGAAACATCGTGACCTCCTTTTTCGGTTCTCTTGCCGCTGCCGGTTCTGTGCCCCGGACCATGGCGAACTTCAAGGCCGGCGGGAGCACGCCTCTCTCCGGGATGATGTGCGGTCTTTTTATCTTTCTGATTATGATGGCCATGGGCCCCATGGTCGGAAAGGTCCCCATGACGGTCATCGCGGGGATTCTCATCGCCGTCGGGATAAGTCTGTTTGACAAATGGACGATAAATTTTATCAGGAATAACCCGTTTAAGCAACGGAGAGATGTCCTGATTAATTTTCTTGTCACCCTGATAGTGACAGTGGTCATGGTCAGCGTCGATACGATTCTTGCCGTGGAAATAGGTATGGCCACAGCGTCCGCGCTGTTTGTGTCGAAGATGGGAAAGTCGGTCATCAAGCGCAAATACTTCGGGGAGCAGTTTCATTCAAAGAAGATGAGAAGCCCGGAACACAGTGAGATATTGATAAGAAACGGGCGACGGATCATTGTTTTCGAACTCCAGGGACCCATATTTTTCGGATCTGCCGAGAATCTCGCAAAGGACGTGGAGAGCGCGATGGGAAACGCGGTTTACTGCATCCTTGACATGAAGCGGGTGAATGAGATCGACAGCACGGGCGCGAACATCATCCTGCAAATCAGCAAAAGCATAGAAAAGTGCGGAAAATATCTCCTGATCAGCTATCTGAGGGAAAACGGTTCTCTCTGGGAATTCCTCAAGGTTATGGATGTGGTCAGAAACTTGGACAAAGAAATGGTTTTCCCGGATACGGACAGGGCGCTTGAATGGGCAGAAGATCATCTGCTGGAATACAGAGAATGCCGCAAAAATTCCTACATGAGCTATTTTCTTTCCAAAATACCGTTCAGAAGGCTCTCTGAGCCTCCTGAATTTGCCGCTTTGAAAGAGTATAAGACGCTGATATGGGATGTGTTTCTGGATGATGAGAAATTCGGAGCGCAGTTGCCGGCAGTTTCGGAAGGAGGTGCGGGAAACTGTAACGGTGTCAGACCGGAACAGATGGAGATTGTCAAGGGGTTTACCCCGCAGGAACTGGCGGAATTCATGCAAAGACTGATCCGCCGGACATACAAAAAAGGAGAGGCGGTATTCCGTGAAGGCGATCCGGGAGAGGACCTGTTTCTTCTGACAAAAGGTTCAGTGAGCGTCAAAATTCAGCTCAAGGAAAGTGACCGGTTCAAACGTCTGATTACTTTCAGTCCCGGAGTTATCTTCGGAGAGGTCGCGCTTCTCGACGGAAAACCGAGATCCGCGGACGTGTGGGCCGAGGAGGACGCCGAAGTCTATCGTCTCTCTCTCAATGATTTTGAGCTTTTGCGCACTGAAAAGCCGCAGGTTGTCATCAAACTGCTTTTGAACATTGCCAAGGAATTTTCCAGAAATCTGCGCAGGATTTCTAACGAAGTCAGAGCATTGGAGGATACTTAAGTTAGGGAGGAAAAATTGAGGATACTTAAGTCAGAGAGGAAAAATTGAAAATGGATTATACGCTCATTTATTATCATCGCATCCACTTCCCTTCCGCGTCGGGACAGACCATTCAGGTCTTACGGGATTATTACGCCATGAGCGGAAAGGCGGGAATCGTTCACATCCTTTATCGCTCGCGTTCGCCGCTTAATGAGATGCAAACGAATGACTCGCTGGTAGACTACGGTGCCGAACTGACCCCGTCTTTTCGCATGCACTGTATTGCTGACGGATTGTTCGGCAAATATCGGACAAAAAGAAAAGTCATCCATCTGACAAAATTGTCCGAAAAAACGGTTATCATCGTTACCCGTACCTTGGACCATGCCCGAGACGCGATTTCAATAAGGGACAAATTTCGTTCGAGGGGTGTAAAGGTCATTCTTGAATTACACGAAACCGCCATTCCCCATGTCATCTATCATGAAGAGAGAAGAAATTTTAAGGCGTTTTTCAGTCTCAGGAATGAAAAGAAGGTATTTCATGATGTTGACGGCATTCTGTGCACGGCGCCGCCCCAGTTGACGACTCTTGATCGGATATTTCCGAATCATGCGTCTGCCGTCATACTGCCCAACCAATATGACCCCAGTTTTCAATCTGCGCCAAAGAAGAGCAGGAAACGCGGGAAGGATGCCTTTCACATACGATATGCCGGTCAGTTTTCGGAATGGAAGAATACCGACGTCATGATTAAGGCTCTGATGTTCCTGCCCGAGAATATTGTTCTGGATATTGCGGGCGGAAGCCTCGGAGATGAGGAAGCCACAGAAAAGATGCTCATGGAAAAGAGCCGTAAACACGGCGTGGAAAAGAGGGTGAATTATGTCGGATTCTTACCTCCGACCCGGGTACTTTCCTTTTTAACCGACGCAGACTGCCTGTTGCTGCCACTGGGGGATAATGCGCAATCCCGACTCTTCACCTCACCGATGAAGCTCTTTGAATACGCCGCAAGCGGCGTTCCCATGGTCGTCACGCGCCAGCCGACCACATTAACCCTGATCAAAGAAGGGATTCATGCGCTTATGGCAGATCCCGATTCACCAAAGGAATTAGCCGAAGCAGTGAAATCTATTTCAGCGGATAACAAATTCGCCCAAAAGCTTGCTGAGAACGCAAAAAAATGGGTGGCCCAGTACGCCCCCGATAAACGGGTTGAAAAATATAAGGAATTTCTGTTGTCAGTGGTCCGTGGTCGGTAGTCGGTTGGTTGTCAGTTGTCAGTGGTCAGTGGTCAGTGGTCAGTGGTCAGTGGTCAGTGGTCAGTTGACCGTAGCAATCGACAACGGACAACCGACAACCGACAACCGACAACCGACAACCGACAACCGACAACCGACAACCGACAACCGACAACCGACAACCGACAACCGACAACCGACAACCGACAACCGACAACTGACAACCGACAACTGACAACCAACAACGGACAATAACTAATGACAAATTACGGCAACTATCCGGACCTGTCCCAGGTCAGGCGCATCTTGGTGATTAAGCTGCGTCATCATGGCGATGTTCTGCTGACATCGCCTGTATTCAGTGTATTTAAGAGCAGATTTCCGCAATCGGAAATATCTGCATATATTTATAAGGAAACTTTTCCCATACTTGAAGGGCATCCTGCCATAGCAGGGTTTCATCTGTATGATCGCGATTGGAAGTCGCTCTCCTTTTGGCAAAGGGCAGTTGAAGAGACAAGGCTCATGCGGGAGATAAAAAAACAGCGATATGATTTGGTGATCAATTTAACCGAAGGGGACAGAGGGGCTTTTGTGGCATTGCTGTCAAACGCGGGGGTGCGCATCGGCGTGAAGCCTGAGGAGCAGGGGAAATATAAGCAAAAAATCTTCACCCATCTTGTGAAGCATTGCAAACATCCGAGACATACCGTTGAGCAGAATCTTGACGCTTTGAGAAGGATCGGAATTTTCCCATCGTATAAGGAGCGGGATTTATTTTTCCATATTCCGGACAGCGCCCGAAGAACGATCTTAAAATACCTTCGGGAAGCGGGGTTTCAGGAGGGATCGTATATCCTCATCCACCCCACATCACGCTGGATGTTCAAGTGCTGGCCCGCGGACAAAGTGGTCAGGCTCATACACCGGTTAAACAAAGAAGGGTATCCTCTGGTGATTTCCTCCTCTCCGGATCCCAAGGAATTATCCATGATTGAGCAGATTCTGCCGCTATGTCATGATATTTCGTTGCTTAACATTGCCGGCAAACTCTCCTTAAAGGAATTTGGCGCGCTAATTGAGTCCTCAGCCTGTCTAATTTGCGTGGATTCATTGCCCGTACATATCGCGAGCGCTTTGAAAACGCCGGTTGCCGCAATCTTCGGCCCGTCCTCAGAAGACGCATGGGGTCCTTGGAAGAATCCCGGGGGACGGGTCATCGCGGAAAACATTTCATGCCGGCCCTGCAATTTGGATGGCTGCGGGGGCGGGAAAGTCTGCGATTGTCTGGAACAATTACCGGTTGATCGGGTATTTGATGAAATAAAGCGCGTCGTTTCCCTGACAGCATAAAGTAATTCCAAAGTCTCAGATGTCCTTCTTACCCCTTTTATTTGAAGCTCCGGCCGCGGCGGAGATAGCAAGAGCATATTTTTCCTGATAATCAAGAACCCTTGAAACATAAATGAGCGTCTGCCTGAACCTCGGCACCCTTCTTAACTTTTTGACCAGTGTCGGGCCCGCGTTGTATGCGGCCAGCGCCAAATCCATGCGGCCAAAAGTTTTAATCAGCCTGGAAATATATTTCGCGCCGGCATGTATATTTTTCCTCGGATCGGACGGATCGTTTATACCGAGCCACCGAGCGGTTTTCGGCATCAGTTGCATCAGTCCTATTGCCCCTTTCGGAGAGACCGCCCTGTGATTAAAATTGGACTCTGCTTTGATGATCGCCATCAGCCAACTCACATCTACCTTATACTTGGTCGATGCTGCTTTGACAATATCATAATATTTGAATTCCTTCGGATGCAGCTCTTTTCTCAAATTGGCTCGAAATTTGTGCGCTGAACCGCCGAATGCTTCAATACTGAAAACCATAACCAAAACAAATACAAGAAAAATACTTTTTTTCATCTTTTCTTCTCTCCTTAAAATTTTAAGGAATGACAATTAAACAGATTCCCCTTTCAAACCCGGTTCGGATCGGCATATCCGATTTTATGGGAACAGAATGGGAAACTTTCAATCACATCCCTTCAACAAAAATTTGAACTTCTGGACTTTTGAACTCCCTTTTAGAGACAAAGAATAATATAATTTTTTTGAATGTCAAGAA
>JAUCGI010000240.1 GCA_030378035.1 Desulfobacterales bacterium HSG2 | reverse complement strand
GCGGAAGATCGAGACGCCGCGCTGTTTCATTTATTGCGAGTTTCATCATTTCCTACACCAGCCCTGTTCCAAGGGTTAAGGGTTAAGGGTTTAAGGGTTAAGAGGTTAAGGGTTAAGGGTTAAGGGGGTAGTACAGCAACTTATAAATTCGTCCCTCTTGTCATTATAAGAGAGGGGACGAATTTACAAGTTGCTGTAGTAGTACGTCACTTCGTAAATCCGTACCTAACACGGGTATTGGAAAGCCTGATATTACAGCATTTGATCGTTCACCAAGGGTGACGAACTTCAAAGTGGGGTAGGTTCCTGCTGAGTACAGGACAAAAAATGGATTCCCCTTCGACAGGCTCAGGGAACGATTCCCGGCATTTCCGCCCGGAATGACAGAGTGCTGATTTTCAGACCTCTGAAGTTTTTTGTCCTGTACACAGGGTTCCTGTGTCCGGAGTTCCGACTCTCAGCCTCGGGAAAAGTACAAACTACTTTTGGGCTGATATGAAGGATGCCATATTTTTGATATTTTCAGGTGTCCCACTGTCATTCCGGGCAAAACTGAAAAAACGGGACATTTTTTCAGATCTGACCGGAATCCGCCGTCTTTCAGTTCTGACCGGAATGACATGACAGGGTAGATGGGACACAGAATGCAAAGCTTCTTTGGATGAACGATTCAACTGTCCAATTCAAGGAGAAAAAAATGAATTTACTTGAAGCATCTTTTAAAATTGTTGAGGATAATAGTTGTCCCCTTTATGAATTGGGAGATGAATTCAAATTATCAGGTGATACCCTTCTATTGCCTTATGACAAGGATGCCTGCCTCATACTTATTGAAAATATAAAAAAATTTATTGCAGACGACCTCCCTGAAATATCTTACGTTGTCAACTATTCCAAGGACGTATTCAACTGCGGCGGCTGTACCGGGTTAATCATTCTGGCGTGTGAAGCAGTCCCTGCCGAAAGCATCAGGAAAACCAGACGGAATACAGACACGAAAGAAGAGCATGACATTGACACAATTGCGAGTCTGCTGAGCGACTTTTCATTTTTTCAGACACTTAATGAAAAGGATATCAGAGATCTGGTTTCCTTATTAAAACTTAAAAAATTTATTAATGACGAGTTTATCATAAAGAAAGGGGACCCCGGTACAAATTTATATATTATTCTGTTCGGAAAAATTGAGGTGTTAGGCGACGATGGCATAAGTATCGCTTTTCTGGGAAAGGGAGAGGTTTTCGGAGAGATGAGCCTTCTCAGCGGCGATCCTGTGGGTGCCACAATAAAAGTTGTCGAGCCGACAACGATTTTATATATCAACGGCAAGGATTTCAGAAACGCCTTTACAAGATTCCCATCCCTTCAGATGTATTTTGCCCGTCTGCTTGCCCGAAGGCTTGCAAAAACAAATATCGTGAGATCTGAGGAATACGGCTCCGGAATGGTCGGGAAGCTTTCCGAAATGCCTCCTTCGGAATTGTTTCAACTGCTGAACACAAACCAGAAAACCGGTGTGCTGACCTTGGATTTGCCCGAAGGGTCGGCAGATCTCTCTTTCAGGGACGGAGGTCTCATAAGTGCAAAATATAATAATGAAGAAAACGAGGAGGCCTTTTATGAAATATTAAAAGAAAAAGAGGGCAGATTCAAATTTACGCCGGGTCTGCCCCCGGAGGCAATGAAAGCGGATGAACTGGGGGATTTCATGTGGCTCCTCATGGAGGGCATAAGGCGAATGGAAGCAGACGCGAATTAGGGATTGGGGAATTCTTAGCTCCCAATTAATTTCAAAAGCTTTTCATGGATATTGTCAAAGCCGCCGTTTGACATTATCAGGATGACATCACCCGAGCGTGCTTCTTTAATCAGAAAATCCGGGATGGATTCAGTGTCAGAAAAATGATGCGCGTCTTTCCCGCGGTTTTTCAGATCTTCCACCAGCTTTTCAGATGAAAACCGTTCATTAACAGGAATCTTATCCAAGCGGGAAGGCGTCCGGATGCAGATGATATCCGCGTGATCAAATGAAAGCGGATAAACATTCTGAAACACCCTGCGCATACTGGAATTGGTTCTGGGTTCAAATACCGCGATAAGCCGTCCGTTCGGGTAAAACGGCTTCACTGCCCGGATGGTTTCCCGAACCGCGGTGGGATGATGGGCAAAATCATCCATGACCGTAATCCCGCGTTTCTGCCCGCGTATTTCCTGGCGTCGCTTTATCCCCTGAAATGTTTCCAGCGCCCTTCCGATCACTTCGGCCGTTATCCCCATATTGTTGGCGATGGCAATGACCGATAACGCGTTCAGCAGGTTGTGCTCTCCCATCAGCTTTGTTTTGAATGTCCCGAACGGTTTCCCCTCTTTTAAAACTTTGAACACCGTCCGCGGGGGATCAACGGAAACCTCGCCAAGCCGCCATGTCGAACTGGCATCCATGCCATATTTCAGCACCCAGCATTCCTTCTTTGTGACCAGTTCGCTCACATTTTTATCCCCGTCAAACGCGAAGAGCCTGCCTGACGGAGAAATGCCGGAGATAAATTTGTCAAATGCATTCCTGATGTGCTCAATATCATTAAATATATCCGCATGATCAAATTCAATGCTTGTCAGCGCGGCCATGAAAGGATTATAATGCAGAAACTTGGGACCTTTGTCAAAAAAAGCGGTGTCGTACTCATCCCCCTCAATTACGATAACCTCCCCCTTTCCGAGTCGGTAATTGCTGTTAAAATTTTTTAATATCCCGCCGATCATAAAGGAAGGGTCAAGGCCGGCCTCATAAAGCATCCAAGTCAGGATGGAAGAGGCGGTTGTTTTGCCGTGGGTTCCTGTAATGACAATCGCCTTTTTTCCATCTGCGAGAAAACGGTTCACGGCCTGGGGCATGGAGCAGAAATGAAGCCCTGCTCTGACCATCTCCTCTGCTTCGGGGTTATTCTTTGTCACCGCGTTTCCGACGATAACAAGATCCGGGCGATGGGCAAGATTTCTTTCATCAAAACCGTCGGACGCTTCGATCCCTTTGTGCGCGAGAAAGTCGCTCATGGGGGGATAAACTTTGTGATCCGAGCCGGTGACTTCAAAGCCAATATCTTTGAGCGCACAGGGCAGCGCGCCCATTGCTGTGCCGCATATCGCGATAAGGTGTATTTTTTTTACATTGTCAGGAATTCTGTTTTTATCTAAATCCATATTGTAACTTTCTTTTATATCTGATAATAATTCCTAATTCATAGTTGGAGGTAAGGTTTCAATGAACCAAGAGATTAAAACCGTTTTAAGGGAAATCGCACAAGGCTCCGGAAATATCACTGTTTTAACAGGTGCCGGAATCTCCGCTGAAAGCGGCATCCCCACGTTCCGCGGCCCCGAAGGGTATTGGACGGTGGGGTCAAGAGAATATCATCCCCAGGAAATGGCCACCCACAGCATGTTTGCCCGGGAACCCGATGAGGTCTGGAAATGGTATCTGTACCGCTTGGGAGTCTGCCGGAACGCCGAACCGAACCCAGGTCATTTCGCGCTTGTGGAGATGGAAAAGCGTTTCAAAGACCGTTTCACCCTTATCACACAGAATGTGGATGGCCTGCATCTGCGAGCCGGTAACAGTTTGGAAAGGACGTTTCAGATTCACGGAAATGTCTTTTATGTGCGGTGTTCCGATGAATGTTCCACGAATGTTTATCCCATACCCCAAGCAGTGTCAGCCAAAACAAAGGGGGAAGACCTAACAGAGACAGACCGCAGGCATCTCCGATGCCCCGAATGTGGAGAACGCGCCCGCCCCCATGTGTTATGGTTTGATGAATCCTATAATGAGCACCATTATCATTTTGTCAGTTCTCTGAAAGCAGCGAAGGAAACCGCCCTGCTAATCATCGTGGGAACCTCCGGCGCCACTAACCTGCCAAATCAGGTCGCGTGGGAAGTATGCAAACATGACGGTGTTATTATTGATGTTAATATCGAAGAAAATCCGTTCTCAAACTTGGCGTTAAACAGCGGCAGAGGGTATTTTATCAAAGAAGCCAGTGCCGCGGCTCTCCCTTCTGTGTTGGATGCGTTATCCGGTACCAATTAAGATTAATCCCGGGCCAAAACCTAGTTTTCCCGAATGTCATTGTAATTGGAAAGAAAATAGCTGATTTTTAAAAAAAGTCAACATAAAACAGGCCGGTTGACGGTTGACGGTTGACGGTTGACGGTTGACGGTTGACGGTTGTCAGTTGACGGTTTACGGTTGACAGTTGACAGTTGACAGTTGACAGTTGACAGTTGTCAATGTCAACCGTCAACCGCAAACCGTCAACCGTCAACCGCAAACCGTAAACCGTAAACCGTAAACCGTAAACCGCCAACCGCCAACCGTAAACCGCCAACCGTAAACCGTAAACCGTAAACCGTAAACCGTAAACCGTAAACCGTAAACCGTAAACCGTAAACCGTAAACCGACAAAAAATGCGCCATCCTTTCTCCAACGTGATTGGTTTTGATGATTCGCCGTTTCCCCATTCTTATCGGGGGGATGTCCGTATTGTGGGCACGGTATATGCGGGTCTGCGCTTTGACGGGGTTCTGACGGGTCATATTCGTCGGGACGGAGCGAATGCGGCGAAAAACATTGCAAAGCTGGTTGCAGAATCAAAATTTGCAAATCACGCCCAGATCATTATGCTTCAGGGGATTGCGCTGGGCGGCTTCAATGTGGTGGATGTTCCTTATTTAAGCCGCTCTCTTCAGTTGCCTGTCCTGGTTGTCGCACGCCGCAGGCCTGATATGTCAGCCATAAAAAAGGCCCTTCTGACAAAAGTTCCGGGCGGCGTTCGGAAATGGAAACTTATCGAAAAGCTCGGTCCGATGGAGCCGGTTGCCAATGTGTTTGTCCAGCGGGTCAGACTGAGCCTTGATGAAGCAAGGCAGGTGATTGAAAAATTTGCTGTCCACAGCCATATCCCCGAACCGTTACGGGCGGCTCATCTGATCGCCGGTGCCATTACACTGGGACAGAGCAGGGGGAGGCCGTAATTCTGCCAAAGTGGAACTTCGGCGATCCTGCCAAAGTGTTAAGAACGGGCCGGACGGTAAGAACGGGCCGGACGGTAAGAACGAGCCGGACGGGATTTGCAATCCCGTCCGCAATATTTTTTTTAAGAAATTTTTAGGCCTCCTTCATTTGTCATCTGACATTTTTGAAAGAACAGCGGGACGCGGATAAACGCGGATGAGTTTGTTCTTCGGAAAAAGTGTAAACGAATATGAAATTTTCGGCATCCTTCATTTGTCAGTTTACACTTTACTGTAGAACGATTTTCCAAATCGTTCGGAACAGCCTGCAAAACTGTTCCGCAGGTCAGAAAAGCGTAAACCACTTTTCGGTTTTTATGAAAGATGCCGAAATTTTCCAAATATTTTCCGGCCGGGCTTCGGTTGTTTTGGTTGCTTGGGATGGTTAAAAATGTCACGGATGGGATTGCAAATCCCGTCCGGCTTGGTTGGGATGGTCACAGACGGGATTGCAAATCCCGTCCGGCTTGCTTTGATGGACGGGATTGCAAATCCGTCCGGCTTGCTTCGGATGGTTAAAAACGTCACGGACGGAATTGCAAATCCCGTCCGGCTTCCGGCTTCAGATTTTCTGTTATTTGACCTTGACCAAAGGGACATTTTAAGCGTATAGTATTTTAAAAAAAGTGTAAACCAAACAGGAAAAGATTTCATGACCCGTTTTATTGTCTTTGCAAATCGAAAAGGCGGATGTGGAAAAACAACCACTGCTGTGAATGTGGCCCACGCTCTGGCAAAAAAGGGAAACAGTGTGCTGGTGATCGATACTGATCCCCAGGCCCATGCCACCATTTCACTGGGAATTGTTCCCGGGATCCGGTCTGCCGACATATTTCATCTGATTACAGGGAAATCTCCGTTAAAAGATGTCATAATTAAGACTCATATAGATGGCGTGAGTCTGATTCCCTCTTCCCGATATCTGCTCTCTTTTGAAACCGAATTTTCTTCTCAAAAAGAGGCGGCGACCCGATTATCAAAAAGATTGACCAAGGGGATCAGAAGATTCAATTATCTGATTTTTGACCCGCCCCCCACCGCGGGGCTTCTGACAATATCAACTTTGGCAGCGGCCCGGGAGGTTTATGTTCCCATGCAGATGCATTTTCTGAACTTGGAGGGGTTGGCGGAAATGGTGCGGATGATTTATGATGTCAGCGCGGCTTGGAATCCGGATCTGCGTCTGACAGGGATTATCCCGACATTTTTTAATAAGAACACACGGATTGCAAAAGAAATCACAGATGATGTAATAAAACATTTTGGAAAAGAGAGCCTTTTCCCCGGAATTCGAATGAATATCAGCCTTACCGAAGCCCCCGGTCATGGCAAATCCATTTTTGAATATGCGCCCGGAAGCGCGGGGGCCTTGGATTATATGGAACTCACAGATCAGATTGATGCCATGTAGGTGGGTGAAACCCACCGGCATTGGGAGTTTTGGATGGTTAAAAATGTCACGGACGGATGCCATGTAGGTGGGTGAAACCCAGCATTGGGAGTTTTGGATGGTTAAAAATGTCACGGACGGGTTGCAAATCCCGTCCGGCTTGGACGAGCCGAGCAGGTTTTTCATGCGCTCCTGGCGGATTGGCAAATCCGGCAGGCTCGGATTTGCAAATCCAAGCAGAGCAGAGCATGGCCGAGCAGGTTTTTTCATGCGCTCCTGCCGGATTACCAAATCCGGCAGGCTCGGATTTGCCAATCCGAGCCGAGCAGAGCATGGCCGAGCAGGTTTTTTTCATGCGCTCCTGGCGGATTGCCAAATTCGGCAGGCTCGGATTTATCAATCCGAGCAGAGCATGGCCGAGCAGGTTTTTTCATGCGCTCCTGGCGGATTGCCAAATTCGGCAGGCTCGGATTTGTCAATCCGAGCAGAGCATGGGGCCAATCCGAGCAGAGCATGGAGCCAGATTGACAGATCGGCAGGCTCGGATTTGCCAATCCGAGCAGAGCATGGGGCCGATCAGGTTTTTTTCATGCGCTCCTGGATTGGTAAATTCGGCAGGCTTGGATTTGCCAATCCGAGCAGAGCAGAGCATGGGCCGAGCAGATTTTTTCATGCGCTCCTGGCGGATTGGTAAATTCGGCAGGCTCGGATTGGCAAATCCGAGCCGAGCAGAGCATGGCCGAGCAGGTTTTTTCATACGCTCCTGCCGGATTTGGCAAACCGGCCGGCGCGCATGAAAAAACCCGCCCGGCCCAACCACTCTCTCTTTTACACATATCAC
>JAUCGI010000168.1 GCA_030378035.1 Desulfobacterales bacterium HSG2 | reverse complement strand
AGTTACCGTCAGCAACCGACAACCGACCACTGACAACCGACCACTGACAACTGACCACTGACAACCGACTATATAAACCGCTTCATCAACTCACCCACGACCTCATCAACATTCCCCGGCGTAATCCCGGCCTGCCGGCAGGCGTCTTCGGCTCTTTTCATTTTCCCGGGAATCTCCATATCCTTCAGATAGCGAAAGATGCCGAGCCTTCTTCCGGCCTGATAGATACACTGGTGCTCCGGTGTCATTTTCAGAAAGTCGCTCAGAATAGAGGTCATATACGCTTTGTCGTCAGGAAAAACGCCTTGGATTTCCTCAAAAAGATTCAGAATGTGGTCGCTTTTGAGAACACTCGTAATGCCGTTCAGATTTTCGATAAACAGCAGAATCTCTTTTGCCATCATCAGATCTGTGCATTTTTCAAACCGGCCGGCCTCGTACTCCTCAAAAAGCGATGCTCTGCGCGGAATTGCCAGGGTGCGGACGCGAATGAAGTCCGGGTTTATACGGTTCAGCGCGTCCGCTGTTTCCAGCGCATGCTCCTCGGAAAGCTTCCTGCCCCCGAGACCCGGCATCACATATTCCGAAAGCTCCATTCCCGCTTTTCTGACCTTGAGACCCGCTTTTATATGGGTCTCCTTTGTCGCCCCTTTATTGACCATTTTGAGAACCTGATCCGAACCGGATTCGAGACCGATATGAATCCGGTTTAAACCTGCCTCCCGAATGGCCTTTAAATCCTCGTCCTTTATCCGTGCAATGGTATGGGATCGGGCATAAGATGTGACTCTTTCCGCCCAGGGAAAGCATTTTTTCAGATGCGTCAGAATTTCCACCAAGTCGGCAGGCTTTATGATCAGGCTGTTGGCATCCTGAACAAATATGGACTGCATCCCGCCGGCAAACCAGTGAAACGCGGCATTCAGGGCCTGATGCTCCTCCGGGCTGGCATGTTCCACAATCTTATGGATATCCACCCGACTGATCCTGCCGGATCCGTCGCTTTTATGCCGCAACTGCTCCACATATCCGTGAACCAGATCAATATCCTGTTTTACATGCTCAACAGGCCGCAATGAAAACTTCGCCCGTTTATAAACCGGACAGAACGCGCACCGGTTCCACGGACAGTTTCGGGTAACGCGTATAAGAAGACTCTCCGCCTCACTGGGCGGACGTATGGGGCCCTGCTCGAACCCCTTGTATGGTTCAGGTACTTTATGTTTCATTTAAGGTTTAAGGTTTAAGGTTTAAGGTTTAAGGTTTAAGGTTTATCTGGTTACTGAATCTGGTTACTGAGTACTGAATCTGGTTACTGAGTACTGAATCTGGTTACTGAGCTTGCCGAAGTACCCACTTGACCGCCCCATAAAAATTTTCTGCAATATGGTCGGGAAAGATATTTTTTTCTACCAGTCTCTTTTCAGCGGTTATTCCGTTGCCGGTTCTGACCAGAACGACGCGGCCGCATCCGGCGTTCCGGCCGCATTCGATATCTTTGGCGCTGTCTCCGATCATGCACGCGTTTTTAAGATCAATCTGATATGCCTGTTGTGCCTGATAAATCAGGCCGGGTTTCGGTTTGCGGCAGTCGCATCCCTCTTCAGGCGCGTGGGGGCAGAAAAAGATGTCCCTGATTTCTCCCCCCTCGGATATGACGGCTTTCCTCATCATGGCATGAATATGTCTCAGGTCTTCTTCAGATGAGATTTTGCGGTTTATCATCGACTGGTTTGTGATAACAATCGTGGTGAACCCGTGTGAAGTCAGATGCCTTATCGCGGTTGTGCTTCCGGGAAGAAATTCAAATTCGGACCAGTTCTTTATATAATCCGGTGAATCTCGGTTGATGACGCCGTCTCTGTCTGAAAAAACAACTTTTTTCATTCCGCCACCATAAAAGCGTCTTTAAACCCCTTTTTTTTCATAATTTTTTCATATTTTTCAGCCAGAGCCAGCGTCGAACATCTGCCAACGGCAACCCTGTACATGCATACGCCACCGCCTCTGTGGGGGTAGTAAGGGGTTATGTGGACGTTCTTGTATAATCCGTCAAGTGTTTTCCAGAACTTTTTTGCATTATTCAGATCGCTGAACGCGCCCACCTGAATAGTGAAGTTACCTTTGTAATAATTAACAGGCTCATGGGATGCTGACCCGTTTTTTGCAGACCGGGGAGCAGCAAGGGCGATAACTTCAACCTGACCGGTGCCCGGTCCGTAAACCCCGAGTTTCTTTGCCGCCGCCTTGGAAAGATCAATAACTCTGCCGGCAACAAAGGGCCCCCGGTCGTTGATCCTGAGATCAAGCGTTTTGTTGTTTTTAAGATTGCGAACCCTGACATGAGTGCCGAGGGGCAGGGTTTTGTGCGCGGCCGAAATTCTGTTCATGTCATAAATTTCGCCGTTTGAGGTTTTCTTGCCGTGAAAATCCTTGCCATACCAAGACGCTATGCCGCGCTGCCTGAGCCCCCGTGCATCCGGCAGCGGATGGGACCATTTTCCCAAGACTTTATACGGCCTGACCACAACTGATGAACCGGAATCCTTCACGGAAACAGGTTGTGCGGAGGCGAGATAGGCGGAACCGGGCGCGGAATCGCCCGACCCATGAGAAGATTTCATTTTTGATGAACATCCGTGCGGAAAAAAAATTACATATACAGCAAGAACGCTGCAAAAAACAGATGGACTCCTTTTCATCTTCAACATCATAATCCCCCTGGAGTTTTTATGAATTAATCAATACCGGTTCCCAAAAACTTTTACTCTTGCTCTTGCTCTTGATCTTGCTCTTGCTCTTTATCTTGCTCTTGCTCTTTATCTTGCTCTTGCTCTTTATCTTAATCAAACGGACACGGCAAGATAAGATAAAGATAAAGATAAAGATAAAGAGCAAGAGCAAGAGCAAGAGCAAGATTAAGAGCAAGATAAAGAGCAAGAGCAAGATAAAGACTAAGTTTACACTCAATTAATATTCCATGCGTTCATCATATCAAAAGATTAACAGATGTCAATAGGATGCGGAGAGTATTTTTCAGGATGCTTTTTCAAGCGCCATTTCCAAGACATCCATCATGTTATCCGCAAAAAGGAAACGGACATCTTTCTGAATCTTTTCCGGAATATCTTCCATATCCTTCTTGTTCCGCTTGGGCATGATGATTGTCTCTATTCCTGCGCGATGGGCGGCCAGAACTTTTTCCTTTATACCGCCCACAGGCAACACCTGTCCTCTCAGGGTGATCTCTCCGGTCATGGCAAGCTTTTCCCGGACCTTTCTGCTGGTCAGAAGCGATCCCAGCGCGGTCAGCATGGTGACGCCCGCGGAAGGCCCGTCCTTGGGAATGGCCCCTGCCGGCACATGGATATGGATATCCTGATTTTCAAAAAAATCTTCGGGAACCCCCATGTCGGCAGCATTTGTCCGGATGAAGCTTAACGCCGCGCTCGCGGATTCCTTCATCACATCCCCCAACTGACCGGTCAGGGTGAGCCCCTTTTTTCCTTTCATGGCTGTCGCTTCCACAAAAAGGATCTCGCCGCCGACCTGTGTCCAGGCAAGGCCTATCGCCACGCCGGGGGTCGAGGCTCTTTCAACAACTTCGGATGTGAACCGCACCGGGCCCAGATATTTTCCGACATTTACAGATTGAACGGTTATGGATTCCGTAGCGTCTTCAACGACCTTGGTGGCGGCACCCCGGCAAATTGCCGCGATTTCCCGCTCCAGGTTCCTCAGCCCGGCCTCCCGGGTGTAATCGGAAATAACGCGTTTTATCGCCCCTTCTGCAAATACAATCTGCTCCGTTTTTAACCCATGCTCTTTCCGCTGGCGGGGGATAAGGAAGGTCTCCGCAATTTTGATCTTTTCATCGTCGGTATACCCGAGAAGCTTCAGCACTTCCATCCGGTCTCTCAGGGCAGGCGGGATGGTGTCAAGGATATTTGCGGTGGTAATGAACATGACTTTGGACAGATCAAACGGCACATCCAGATAATGATCTGAAAATGTGTCATTCTGTTCGGGATCAAGGACCTCCAGCAGGGCTGATGACGGGTCCCCCCGGAAATCGCTTCCCACCTTGTCGATTTCATCCAGCATAAAGACCGGGTTGTTCGATTCGGCCCGCCGGATTCCCTGGATAATCCTGCCGGGCAGCGCGCCCACATACGTCCGCCGGTGTCCCCTGATTTCGGCTTCATCCCTAACGCCGCCCAGGGAAATGCGGATGAATTTGCGTCCCAGCGCGCGGGCAATGGAACGGCCCAGAGATGTTTTGCCTGTGCCGGGAGGCCCTGCAAAGCAGAGGATGGGGCCTTTTGAATCCGGGTTCAGCTTGCGCACAGCGAGATATTCGATAATCCGTTTCTTTGCTTTTTTAAGACCGTAATGGTCTTCATCCAGCACTTTTCTGGCTTTTTTTATGTCAAGATTATCCTGGGTGCTTTCATTCCAGGGAATTGTTGTGAGCCAGTCAAGATAGGTTGACGCCACGGTATATTCGGAAGAGGACGGATGCATCCGGGAGAGGCGGTTCAGTTCACGCTCCGCTTCTTTCCGGGCTTCCTCGGGGAGATTCTTTTCCTCTATTTTCGCCCGATACTCCTCAATTTCAACGCCCTCCTCATCCTTTTCACCCAGCTCGTCTTTGATCGCTTTGAGTTTCTGGCGCAGATAATATTCCCGCTGCTGTTTGTCCATGTCCCCCTTGACCTGGGTCTGGATCTTGTTTCCCAGTTCCAGAACTTCCAACTGGTAATTCACAAGCTGGTTGACTGCTTTTAACCGTTCTTTCACATCCTCTGTTTCCAGGATTTTCTGTTTTTCTTCAACTGTGGAATTAATGGTTGACGCCACCATGTCGGCAAGTGTGCCCGGCTCACTGATTGAGCTTGACATGGCCCCGATTTCCCTGGGCAGTCCCGGGGAAAGCTCGACGATCCGGGTGAACAGCCCGGTAATGTTGGACATCAGAGCTTCGGCCTCCTTGTCTTTTGCTCCTTTATCCGCGATATGTGTTACACGGGCCTGAAAATAGGGTTTGCCCTCTATGTAATCTTTTACGGTGAACCGGCTTACCCCCTGTACCAGCAACTGGGCTTTGTTTTCTTCGGCCTTTGCCATTTTCAGGATCAGGGCGCTGGTTCCGACAGTATAGAGATCATTTTGGGTATGAGGGGTACTCTGTCCGGAATTTTTTGACACAACCAGTCCGATAATCCGATCTTTGGACATTGCTTCGTCCACGAGTTGGACAGAATCTCCCTGCATGACAACAATGGGTAAGACCATTTTGGGGAAAAGCGCCGCTTCAGACAAAGGCAGAATCGGAAGAATTTCCGGAATTTTGTCAGTGTCGAATTCCATGAAAGGTTGCTGTTCTGTCATAGTACCTCCAAAGACGGTTTGCGGTTTGCGGTTTACGGTTTACGGTTGACGGTTTACGGTTGACGGTTTGCGGTTTGCGGTTTGCGGTTTGCGGTTTTCAATCTGAAATGGGTATTTTGTGGGTTTCACGGGCCAGTTTTGCAAACCGGATTTGGAGAAAGCCGTCTGAAAAGGAGGCGGTGACTTTATCTGTATCAATCAATGCCGGGAGAAACAGGACGCGCTCGAATTTGCCATACTGGATTTCTGCGAGTCTGTATGTCACATTCCCCTTGACAGGCATTCCGACGCGTTTCCCATAGATTCTGACGGCTTTGCTGTTCACTTCCACCGACAGGTCATCTTTGCTGACGCCCGCCATTTCAGCCAGAATAAATATTTCCTCTGATGTTTCGCAAATATCTGTCTGAGGCCTCCATGCCCGTTCGGAAAGGGTGAACATGGGGCTCATTGAACGAAACATCTCCTCAACGGTCTTTTCAAATTTGGGAACCAACTGGTCAAAATCATTCCCAAATCGTATTTTGATATAGTCCATTTTCGGCTCCTGCATGTTGGGACTATTAAAAGAGCATATCATAAACCCTGATGTTTTGAAAGTCTTGGGAAACCGGTTTCCTGCTTTCACAGACATCTGAATAAAGTTGCACATCGCGTAAATCATATAAATTGTCAAGCACTTTTATTCGAGGGCACGTTTTTAAGTTTTAAGTTTCAAGTTTTAACCTTATTTGCCCCGTTGCACTGGCCGCCAGAGCAGGAAAAGCCCTGCTAAAGCGGCTTAACAGCAAGATAATCTTGACAATGGACCCAGGTGAAGAAGCTGCTGAATGCATCCTTTATATATAAGTGCACTCAGAACACTCTGACCAGAAAGCAGATGTCGTTCCCGCCATCGAATGAGCTCAACCAGTTGACTTCAAAAACTTCAAAGGAGCTCAACTAATTGACGAAAGCGGGAACCACTGCCTGCCAACTCGAAACATTCACAAGATCACAGAGCGTAACAGAACGGATTACTTTTTGACCAGAAAGCACATGTCGTTCCCGCCATCGAATGAGCTCAACCGGTTGACCTCAAAAACTTCAAAGGATCCCGTATCCAAAGCAAAAAAGCCCTTGGTCTTTCGACCAGGGGCTTTTTCTTTTTGCAATCTGGCAGGAGACTTGAATTCATGCTCAGATAAACGCTTTTCAGCATCAGAGATCGTGTAAGTTTTGGTATCAACGCCTTTCGGCATCAAAGATCACTTACTCTACACACCAATGTTTCAATCCACGCTCCTGTTAAAGAGCGACACCTCTTATACTGTACACATTAATGTTTTAATCCACGCCCGAAGGCGATCCCTCATGGGGAGAGATAACACTGTTGCTACTGTTACGAGCAATTCATAACCCTTGTTTTAATGGATAGCTGCTCAGAAGTGAATAGTATTTTGAAGTTTACTTTTAAGTAAGTTTCAATCCCTTCTATTAGCGGAAAGGCTTCCCCTCCCGCAGTAGGTCAATCCCTTTCATCTTCCGAAGAAGCAGGGAACAGCTTTCAAGAAAGCTGTTGTCAGTATTAAGCTCGTATTCGTCTTAATCCCCTACGCTTGCGGGGCATGGTCAATATTAAAACTTTTTCTGGTTCGGACACTGTCAGTCTCAATCCCCTACGCTTGCGGGGCTATGGTCCGACAAAACCCGGAGAAATGCTGGAAAACACCAGAACGTCTCGATCCCCTACACTTACGGGGCTATAGTCAGACCTATATGCTTTTTTTCGGGGGAGGACCTGTGGTCTCGATCCCCTACACTTCCGGGGCTATGGTCCGACCTCATCCTTGAAAATTGTAGTTCTATCTCTGTCTCGATCCCCTACACTTACGGGGCTATGGTCAGACAGATAGAAAAAACTACAATGAGTCAGGGGAAAAAGTCTCGATCCCCTACACTTACGGGGCTATGGTCAGACCGCCTACATCTACACAGATAAATGAGCCGGATGCGTCTCGATCCCCTACACTTACGGGGCTATGGTCAGACTGAAAATTATAAAAAGTTTGTTGCAATTTGTCGGTCTCGATCCCCTACACTTACGGGGCTATGGTCAGACTTTTATCTCCTAGATCTCATTTTCATTTCAAAACGTCTCGATCC
>JAUCGI010000239.1 GCA_030378035.1 Desulfobacterales bacterium HSG2 | reverse complement strand
TAATGATTGGGAAAGTTTCATTTTTTCAGTTCCTTTGTTCACAGGTCATGACAGACAGCGAATTTTGTAAAGTTTTTAAAAACAAGGCTTCACAGCAATTTTTCTAAATTTCGGGAAACCTTTAAGTGTTATTGCCTCTGAAATCGGCATATAACCTGCACTGAAGCGAGATATTATAGGATTGCCGGAGTCGGCAAAGCTAAAGGCGGTCAACAGACCTTTGATTTTTGCGACTCTTCTGATGACAAAAACGATTAGGTGGAAACATGAGGATCGAATATGACAGGGAAGTGGATTCCCTCTACATAAGAATCCAGGAAAAAGAGGTCTCACGCACCAGGGAAATAGAAGACGGATTAAATTTGGACATTGACGAACACGGAAAGGTTATCGGTCTTGAGATCATCGCCGCGGCAGAACGATATGAGCTGAAAGACATATTCAACATTTCAACTGAGAATCTGATATTGGATGCGGCTGTGGGCTGATGAGTATAAATAATGAACACCGCAAAGCTACTGAAAACCATTTAAACCGTATCAAGTCGGACAAAACGGCAAGTATTCTGAAATAGGGGTAACATCATGCTAATTGAATTTTCAGTAAGTAATTTTCGCTCCATAAAAGAGGAGCAGTTTCTGACCATGGTTGCCGACTCGGGCAAAAGTAAGCTGAAAAACACTTTCACACCTCGGAACAATCCGAAGCTGCGACTGTTAAAATCCGCTGTGATTTACGGGGCCAATGCTTCGGGAAAAACAAATGTGATAAGAGCTTTTCGTGCTTTGCATTTCTTTATTCTCAACTCTTCAAAACTTGATACAGGAGAGGATATTCCCTGTTATGAACCTTTTGCCTTTGATGCATCTTATGTAAATGCGCCGTCTGAATTTAAGATTATTTTTCTGGGAACAGACAATATAAAATATGACTACCAAGTAAAGTTTGACAGGAAACAAATTCTTTTTGAACAACTTGATTTTTATCCAAAAGGTCGGAAAGCCAATTTATTTGTCCGAACAGCGAATCATGAAGTCAGAAAGGGCAGGTTTTTCAAAGACAAACGGGAAGCTCCCGGAAGAGTTCTTGAAAATTGTCTTTATTTATCCGCTGTCGGTCACAGCCCGCATAAACAGATAAACGAAATTTACAGGTACTTCAAAGACAGAGTGGAAATCTGGAATCAGGCACACAAACAAAGAGATGCCCTTATAAAACATACCTCAGAAATTTTATTTGAAAAAGACAGGGCCGGACTTAAACGAAAACTGGGCAAGCTTGTCAAAGTTGCGGATACTATGATAGAGAACATTTCCATAGACGAAAAAAGTGAAGAAGATTTTCATTTTCCTGATGATTTGCCCCGGGAACTGAAACATGAAATCATTCGTCAGAACAGATATAAGATATACGCAGTCCATGAGATATACGAAGACGGAGAGAGAACAGGAACAAAAGATTTTGATATGAAAGAAGAATCGGAAGGAACAAATGCTTTATATGCGCTGGGCGGACTGATATTGGAGAAGTTTGAAAGCGGAGGCGTCATTTTTTTTGGCGAACTGGAGAACAGTCTGCATCCCAAGCTATGCCGATTTCTCATTAATCTGTTTCATCATCCCAGAAGCAATCCTGAAAATGCCCAGTTAGTATTTGCCTCCCATGAGACCACGTTGCTGGACAGAGATCTGTTCAGGAAGGATCAGATATGGTTCACCGAAAAAAACAAATGTGCCGCGACGGAACTCTTTTCCGTGAGTGATTTTGATGATGTGCCGGATAATGTCCCGTTTGATCAGTGGTACATGAGGGGCAAGTTCGGCGGACAGCCGAATATCAGGGAAATTGAATTTATTTTTGACAATGAATAGAAGACAATGACTAAAGGACGATAATGTCATGCATGAAAACGACCAAAGCACAATGAGCGAAGAGATTGAAGGGCTTGACACATCAGAAATTATGGGATGGGGTGATTATCCTCTGGATTCTGTTTTTATACGCCAGGAATATCGAACTGTCAGCGAAGTGGTTAAACGAATAAAAAGAGAGCGATTTATTCTTAATCCCGATTTTCAGAAGGACTTTGCATGGTCAGTAAAAAAGCAGTCGAAACTAATTGAGTCGTGTTTGATGCGTATTCCGCTGCCTGTTTTATATGTGGCTGAAGCTGAGGATGGTCGAATTATAGTTGTTGACGGCTTGCAGAGGCTTACCACCTTCATGCGTTATTTGAATGATGAGTTTTCACTCAGCAAACTGGGAGACGGCAAAGAAGATGCTCCTCGGGACAATCCGCTTATTGGAAAAAAATTCAGTGAGCTACCTCTTAATTTGCAAGAACGCGTTGAAGATACGCAACTTATATTATATGTCCTCGATTACAAGGCCCCGCATCGATCAAAACTTAATATCTTTGAAAGGGTGAACAGCGGCGAACCGCTTGCACGACAACAAATGCGAAACTGCCTTTTTAGCGGCCCTGCAACCAAGTGGCTTAGGAAAGCAGCGGAAAGCAAACCTTTTTTAACTGCTACGGGTAAAAGCCTTAATAAAAAAACAATGCGAGACCGAGAGGCGATTAACCGTTTCTGTGCTTTCAGTCTCCTTGGTGTTGAACAGTATAAAGGTGATATGGAAGATTTTCTGGCCAAATGCTTGGAAAAAATGAACCAAACAAGCGACAAGGATATTAAAACTCTTACACACACCTTCCGTCAGTCAATGGAATCCAATTATTTGTTGTTTGAAAAACATGCATTCCGAAAATCATTGGCAGCAAAAGATACAGCAGCCGCAAGATATGTCATCAACATGGCACTGTTTGATGTCTGCTCGGTGATATTTTCCAGGTTGGACCCGTCTGTTGTTGAACAAAAAGGGAAAAAAATTAGCGAGGTGATCATCAGTCTGTTAAACGAAAATGATTTTAATGACTCGATTACCTATGCAACGAATGCCTCAAAGCAGGTTGTCAAACGCTTTGAGATGATGGAACAGGCGATCAGGGAGGTGGTTTAAACATGGTAAGATAAAAACGCCACAAATTCGCATTCATTTTGAGTGGCCCCGTCATAGAAGTCAAAATAATATAAAAGTTGTTTACATCGGCCCCAAAATCACCAAAGATTGAAGAATTGAGAATCTGATATTGGATGCGGTTGTGGGCTGATGAGTATAAATAATGGACACCGCAAAAAGAGACGAAAGATAATAACTAATCTGACGGAGGTATAATGTGGAATTCAAATTAGCCGATCCCAAATCCCTCGGGCATGAGATTGAAGAAATGAGAAACAGTTTGTCCACCGACAGACTTGACATGTCATTCGGTGAGATAATCAGTATGTATGAAAAAAATGAGATCATCATCGACCCCGATTTTCAGAGGCTGTTCAGGTGGTCGGAACATCAGCAGTCAAGATTTGTCGAAAGTATCCTTCTGGGAATCCCGATACCTCCGATTTTCGTGGCGGAAGACGAGAAAGGCAGGTGGGAATTAATAGATGGCTTGCAAAGATTATCCACAGTGTTTTCGTTTTTCGGGGTACTGAAAACACTTCCCCAAAAAAATAATTGGACACTTCAGAAAGGAGACCTTATCCGAACTCTGGAAAAATATTCCTGCAAAGACCTGCCACTGAAGTTTCAGCTTAACATTAAGCGGTCAACATGCAGGATAGAAATAATCAGATGGAACAGCCGGTATGATATGAGGTTTGAACTTTTTAATCGCCTGAACACCGGAGGTTCTCCGCTTACCAGTCAGGAAATCAGGAATTGTATTTACAGAGGGACGCCTGCAAGTTCGCAGAAAAGAACATGCGGGTTTACGCCGTAAAGGAGCCTATGCGTCATGACATCCCTCAATACGCAATGCAGGCAGTTTTCGAGGCTTTGGTGAATGCCGTTGCTCACCGGGATTATTCAATTTACGGGTCAAAGATTCGACTTCATATGTTTTCCGACAGGCTGGAAATATTTTCACCTGGCGCAATGATGAACACGATGACGGTTGAGAGTCTTCACTTACGTCAGTCAGCAAGGAACGAGTTGCTTGCCAGCTTGCTGGCTCGTTGTCCCATTCCTTTTGAGGACTTCCCCGGAGACCGCAAATTCCTCATGGACAAACGTGGGGAAGGGGTTTCGATTATTCTGTCTGAAAGTGAGAAGCTCTCCGGGCAAAGACCGGAATATCGGTTAATTGACAACGCTGAACTTATGTTGACAATTTATGGCAGGCCCAATCTGGAATGATGAAAATGTTGCCAAAAGTTGATCCCCTGTTTTTCTGACTGACTTTAAAGCAAAAAAATAGGGGGAACAAAAACAGGGTCACATCGGCAACCCTGTTTGGGACATTTTCATCAGCCAACCGGTTTTAAATCCGAAATCAGTGATGCACAAAGCGAAGCTTTTGCATTCCGGAATATCCGTTTATTCTTCAGAACTTTACCATGAAATACATTTTCATCATCGGGTGAAAAAAAATTTCATGGAAGTTTCATAAAAGCCGAAAGCAGTTTGCACTTTTTTCCAATCGGAGCCGGCCGGCATTTCACACAAAGGCACGGAGAGGCACAGAGGAACAAAAAAGATCACCCTGACACCCGAAAGTGTAAACCGACAAATGAAGGATGCCGAAGTTTCTTTCACTCCAATACTCCAATACCATTTTATCGGGATATTATGAAGGGTGCAGTCACATCATCAACGGTTGAAACGCGCTATAAAAGAATTATAAACCCACAGGTTAATATTATTTGTCAGATAAAACCTTCACGCACTGTGATGTGAAATGCAGAATTTTACGTCTGCAAAAATTTGCAGATATGCGGGCGGGTATACTTCGGTTCGGGCCGATTTTGACGTTCAGTTGCTTGAGGACAAACCCGCGCTTTCCACAGCCCTCTTCGCTCCACTTCCTCAGATTTCACCAGCGCACGATAACGCGAATCCAGACGACGAATTTCAGAAGCGTTTTTTCATAAGTAGCTTCACGTCTTCCATATCCTTTCTTCTTCCTGTGGCAGATTTGTTCCTGATAAGCTCCCCCTCTGACTTTCAGGTCAGTTCTTTCCTGAAAGAAAACCGCGGGCATATAAATTGTTTTCTTAGTAGATGTTCGGCAGAAAGAACTGGCATTGTGACATCACCGAAGTCAATCATCTCAGCCTGAAACAATGCTTCGGAAAAGTCAAAATCTCCCGAAATATTGGTGATAATGTCAATCCGACACCGATCTGAAAAAGAATGCCCTCAGCAAAATCCCGGGGAGGGATCTCTCTGACAGGCGCTCCGAATCTTGCCAAAGCACGATAAACTTTCTCCGCGTTATCTTTCTGTCGGATTCACCCATATATCAAAGTCGGCCGTGCTCCGGGGAAAACCGTGCGCGGCCAGAGCATACGCGCTGGCAATGAGAAATTCAGCCTGTTCCTCTTTTAAACGCAGCAACATCTCTTTGTAATCCTGATTGAACATGGATTTTCCCCCTTATGCTCACAGCCCATAATGACACGGTAATGTCCCACACAGCCTCCACCCTTTCCCTCATGCCCGCGTTGACGAACCCGTCATCCCGGGATTCACACATGTTGCCCATTTTCACTATTTTTTTGTCAAGTTTCATAATATTCCCAATCTGTTTGGTCATGGCTCGGGAAGTGTCCCCCAATTTATACCTTTATCATAAGTGTAAACTTAGGGCTTAATCTTGCTCTTTATCCTGATAAAGAGCAAGAACAAGAGCAAGATAAAGATAAAGAGATTTGGAAATCTTTAAGTTTACACTTATGATACCTTTATATACACCCGTCAGGAATAACTGTTAAGAATCTGTGTACAGGACAAAAATCTTCGGATGCCTGAAAACCGGCACGCTGTCATTCCGGCGGAAATCGGCAGGATTCCCAGCATTTCCGACCCGAAATCCACTTTTTGTTCTGTACTCAGGTCAAGAATTCAAGAATTAAGGCTATCTGATCTGATAAAATTTCAAAAAAACCATAAACTCACAGGTTAATATTATCTGTCCGCAGACAATACTTCGGACAGTTTTTTTTGGAAAGCCCTTCAGACCGTTTCGGGAACGGAACAACGCGGATTTCCCGAAAGCGGGATGCCGGTTTTACAGGACGTTTCAGCGATGTCATAAAAAATTGTCCGAAGTATTGCGCAGAACGACTGCTATTAAAAAGCAAGGTTCACAAACAGGGAATGCCCGCTTGCTCTGATGAGGTGACAGAAATGACATGGTTTTGTTTTGAGCACACAGGTCAATATTATCTGACATGGTTTTGAGCGGCCAAAATAAATAGAAGCATGATTTTCTGATACAAAAATAAATTTACAATTTACAATATATATTGAATGTGATACTGTTAAGTTTTGAGTTTTGATAATCGCATGGTATCCATACGATGCTTTCTGATGTCATCGGATCTCTGAAGTTTTTGAAACTCGAAGGTCTTTATAGTAAAAAATTTTACCCGAAAAGGCATCTTTCAGTTCACACAGTTTTGTGTATGTGTATGTTCACATGAACATTCACGTTCACGTTCACGGGATGAAAGTATAAACTACCTTCCGGTTTCTATGAAGGATGCTTATGAAAAATTAATGAAAGTAATTATAGAATTATGCTCGAAATAAAACCCAGAAAGATAACAAACTCCCGGGTGACCGTTCCGGGATCCAAAAGTTACACCCACAGAATACTGATTGCCTCAGCTCTGTCTGACGGCGTTTGTAACATAGAAAACGCTCTCAGAAGTGAGGACACGCTCCTGACTCTGGAAGCTTTAAAACTTGCAGGTGTTAAAATAGATGTCAGTGACAACAGGATCACAGTGCATGGAACAAAAGGGGTGCTGAAACCTTGTGACGCTCCTGTTTATCTTGCAAACTCCGGGACATCCGTGCGACTGCTGACCGCCGTGACCTCGCTCGGAGAGGGAACATACACGCTGACAGGCACGGACCGTATGCATGAGCGGCCCATTCAGGATCTTCTGGACGGGCTGAATCAGATGGGCGTTCCTGCCCGTTCGGTGAACAATAACGGATGCCCGCCGGTTGAGGTGAAAGGCGGGGAGGTGAAAGGCGGCAAGGTTGGGCTGAGGTGCAAGGAGAGCAGCCAGTATCTTTCCGCGCTTCTCCTGATCGCGCCTTATACCCGGGAGGGGCTTGAAATCACCGTCACCGAAGGCCCGGTATCCAAACCCTACATCGACATGACCGTTGAGGTGATGACGCGGCTCGGCGTCGAGGTCACGCGGGACGGATATGAGTTCTTCCGTATTCCCGGAAAACAGATTTACAGAGCAGGGTCGTATCGGGTGGAATCCGACGCTTCCAATGCGGGATATTTCTGGGCCGCGGCCGCGGTGACCGGCGGATCGGTCAAAGTAAGAGGAATCACAAAGGAATCCCGTCAGGGTGATGTCCGTCTGACAGAACTCTTTGAGGCGATGGGGTGCAGGGTATCTCAGGAGCAGGACGGGCTTCTTCTTTCCGGCGGAAAGCTTTCCGCCATAGAAGCGGATATGGCAGACATGCCGGACATGGTCCCGACGCTGGCAGTCGTGGCCGCGTT
>JAUCGI010000167.1 GCA_030378035.1 Desulfobacterales bacterium HSG2 | reverse complement strand
CCGAAGTGCAGGCCGCTCCGGAAAGGAAAAAAGTTTCCCTGAAAGAGCTTGTCCTGAAAAAATTCGGTCTCTGGCAGCCGGAAGCGCTTTTCAGACCGGAACGCGACGAGGAGCATCTGCAAAGTTGCTTTTCCGCCCCGCCTTTTGCGGCGGAAACCGGGGAAGCTGAACGGCTCAGAGAGTTCCTGTTCAGAACATTCGATCTGCCGGCCGCTCCCGCGGCAGAGGAAAAGCCCGAAGTGCAGGCCGCTCCGGAAAGGAAAAAAGTTTCCCTGAAAGAGCTTGTCCTGAAAAAATTCGGTCTCTGGCAGCCGGAAGCGCTTTTCAGACCGGAACGCGACGAGGAGCATCTGCAAAGTTGTTTTTCCGCCCCGCCTTTTGCGATGGAAACCGGGGAAACTGAACGGCTCAGAGGGATACTGTTCAGAACATTCGATCTGACCGCTGTTCCGCAGGCTGAACTGGATATCCAAGAGGAAAAGCCTGATGAAATAAAGGCCGTTCCTGAAAAGGCGGAAAAGCCTGATGAGCCGGAAGTTCATGAGGAACCGAAGGCCGTTCCTGAAAAGGCGGAAAAGCCTGATGAACCGGAAGTTCATGAGGCCGTTCCTGAAAAGGCGGAGAAAGAACCTTCGGGGGTGCCTGTCAAAAAGGGACTCAAATCCGAAGAAAAGCCAAAGGAGCTTCAGGATACAGCCAAAAAGGTAGTAACATCGAAGGAAATCAGAAAGAAGGATACAGAATCAGAAGTTTATGAATTGCCAATGAATAAGAAAGGAGTTGACTTTATGGAAACAAAAATGAAAGCTTTTATCGCCGCTTTTGCCCTTTTGGTCGTTGTCATTCTGGGCATCAGTTTTTCAAACGCCTCCAAATATTATCTCAAAGCCACAGAGGATGGCGTTGAGATATGGAAAGGCTGGTTTGCCCCCCTTGAAAAAGAGCTGCTTATCGCTCTGCCCGGCATTCAGGCTCCGGAACCGATCAAACCTGTTTATTCCAAAGAGGAAGTTTATCCCCTTGCGTTTGAGTATCATATCAGGCAGGCGGATGCTCTCTGGGACGTGCAGGCCATCCCTGATTTTGAAAAGATCAAAGAGGGGCTGAACAAAGCCATTCCGTTCGGAACAAAGGCGAATATCCGCGATGCTTATACTCGTCTGAAAAAGGTTGACATGATTGTTCTTATGAGCAAGGCTGATATTGCGGCATGTAAAGGAACAAAGGCCGGTTTTGAAGAATCGCTGACGTATCTTAACAATGCCGAACTGCTTAACAAAGCGGATCCGTCCGAAGTTGCCGAAGGTGTGGCTGTCCTGATAAAGGGAAAAATTGAACTGATAAAGAATCTGATGAAGTCGTTTGAGTCAAAAAAGGCTGAGTCTCCGGCTTCGTCAGATTCTGCGGAATAACCAGGATAGTACTTTACTGCTTCCGCCGGATTGACAAATTCGGCGGGGCTTCCTTGGTGCTTCCGCCGGATTGACAAATCCGACGAACCAGTACGGCAGCTTGTAAATTCGTCCCTTTTCCATTATAAGAGAGGTCTGATTCCAAGTTGTGGTACTATGGCTTTCCTGATTATAACGGATTTAGGGAGCCTGTGAACGTGAACATGAACGGGCCGGATTCTGTGGTTCTGCAAAGTCCCGCAGGTCAGGAAACCGCGGAGGTCACAGAGAAGGCACAGAGAACGCGGAGATTCGGGAAGGACTCCGCGGCCCTCCGTGTCTCCTCTGTGTAGTGTCCTCTGCGGTTATAAAACAGATTCACACCACAAAATCTGTTAGAATCAGGAACGGACAAGTTCGGATTCGGGTATAAGTTCAAGTTTAAGTAATCGTGACCAAATAACATCATCCCCGGCTCGGATTGACAAATCCGGGCCGTTGCCGGATTTGTCAATCCGGCAGGAGCGGGAATGGGGAAGTTATTTGGTCACAGTTCCTAAGTTTAAGTTCACGTTTAAGTTCACGTTCAAGTTCAAGTTCAAGTTCAAGTTTAAGTTCAAGTTCAAGTTTAAGTTTAAGTTTAAGGGATCCTTGAACTGAAAGGAAATTATTAAAAATGGCAAAAAATCTGAAAACAAGAATTATGGAATCTCTTGAAAACCTTGTCACGCTTGAGATCATGACAGCCGTCGGATACATCCAAGCCGGACCGGCCAAGGCGCCTGCATCCAAAAATGGCAAGGCTGCGCACAGAGATGGCAGGGCTGCATACAGAGAGCGGAGTTTTCCGGATATTGATTATGGTAAGGATCCGAAAATGATCCTGACCAAGATCAATCTTCTGCAGGGTGATATCAAAACGGTATATAATGAAGAGTTCGTTACCGGAGAATATAAGTCGCTGAGGGAATTCCATGCGGCCAGGGAGAAAGAGGCACACAATATCGTGATGCAGAACATAGCGGCTCTTGAAAGATTACTCAGGCTCTCAAGAGATCTGGCTGAAGGATAAGGGAGATGGCAGACGTTGCAGATCAAGTCAAACGTATCGCACAGGATTTGCTCAATCTTGAAGTGAATACGATCATAAAGCCCAATATGACCGGCCGAAAAATGCCCTCCCCGCGCCACGCGCTGACCGATATCGCACAAACCTACAATCTCAAACTGATTGATATCGGCCTCCCTTTAAAGAGGTCGGATATCACACTCGGAAGTTTCAAATCTTATGATATGATTCGTGAAAAAGCAGTCGATGGAATAGAGGCGATTAAAGAGAGGATTGCAAAAAAGTCCGAACAAGAGAATGATGAAGCGGAACTGGTCATGCTGATCCGGGTTAAGCGAATGTCGGATCAGATCAAAGGGGTGTTCAAATCGCTCGAAAAAAGAGGTGCGAAACAATGGGATAACAACATTCCCCGTGAGGATATGGATAGCGCGCCGCCTTTGGAACTGACAGCAGGCGAAAGGGTGCTGATTCGAAAGATATGGGATGTGGGGTTGGAAGAGATTGCGATGCAGACGGTTATTCAGATGGACGGGGATGTGATAACAAGGATACAGAACAAATATGTGAATGAAGAAAGCATAATAATTCACAAACTTCACAACGAAAGTGTCAGCACGTCGCTTCGATTCTGGAGTGAACTTGTGGGAATTGTTGAGGATTTTTTCGGAAAGCTTTCCCGGTCCTTTTCCTGATGCGAGTTCAGAGTTCCAGAGTCTCAGCACTTGCCAAGACTTTTTGAAACTAAGGTTAAGATGTGGTTTTTGATGTGTTTACCATTTTAAAGAAGTTTTACATAGAAGGTGGTCTTGACATTTCCACCCCCTTCACCGAGACGGACAACAATGATTTCCCGGAAGATGAGCAGGACTTGGTGATACTGACTGTCATTCAGGCGGATGCTGATATCATAACATATATTCCTGAAAGGGCTGTTGAGAATTCGGTGATCCGGGAGGCGTATCTGGAAAAAACATGGGAAGCGCACCAGAAAAAAACAGAAACTGTCATTCGCTCACTGCATCGATCCAGAATCTTTTTCAGGGGCATGTCAAAGGGGCTCATCTTCTTAGGGGCAGTGATTTTATTGCAGGGGGGCTACAAATTCTGGATCGGAGAAGGGACGCTGTATTATATGATAGCAGGTTTGTTATCGGGTCTTTCATCCTTTTTGGTTAAACATGGTGGAAGATTTCTGGTTCAATGGTATTTAAAACGAAAAAGCAAAACCTGATCCCGGAGTCAGGAGACCAGATTTTTTGAAAAAGCCATGTTTCTTCAGGGCAATCCGATTTGCTGATTATAACACTTTTGGGGAACTTGCATTTTCAGCGGGCCCGAACCCTGTCATTCCGGCAAAAATGATAAGAATCGGTAGGATTCTTATCATCCCTGATAAAAGACGTCAGGGACAAGTTTTTGACCCGGGATCACCTCGCTCCCCAAAAGGCGTTATAATCAGCCGATTTGTTAATCTGGATCATAAATCGGGGTGTAAAGGAATCGACTGATTATAACGGATTTAGCTTGCACTTAATCTTGCACTTGCACTTAAACTTATGCTTCAGACATTCATTAACGGTGTACGCTCAGGCCGGAGTCTGAGCGCGGGTTTAAGTGCTGGTGGCAAGGCCAAGGGCAAGGGATCCCCTAAATCCGTTATAAACAGAGAATCGAAAGGAGGCCAATCATGTCAGATGATTATGATGATTATGAAATTGCCTGCAAAAAAATCCGCAAAGCAAATGATAAGTTGTTGGATGATTTTGAAAACTGGCTGCGGAGTAAAAATCTCAAAGACAAAACAATACAGAGGCATATTGACAACATTGATCTTTATATCAATGAATTCCTCTTGTATGAAGACGCAGTGGAAGCGAAAAACGGGGCAGGTGAAGTGGGGATGTTTATAGGCTATTGGTTCATCAAAAAGGCGGCGTGGGCCAGCGCCGCTTCAATTAAAAGCAATGCCGCCAGTTTAAAGAAATTCTATACGTTTCTCAATGAAATTGGACGAACCAAGAAGGATGACTTGGAATATCTTAAGGAGACAATCAAGGAAGAGATGCCGGAATGGCTGGCGACGGTAAAGCGTTATGACGATCCTTCAATAACGGATATGGGAGAGGTTTGGGGATCGCCATTCTGATCAGGAGATGATATTATGGATACAGAGAACGAGGTGTTGCAGCAGTTGGGGATGAAGGCAGTGCTTGATGAAAACGGGGATGCAGTACAGTTGTCTTCCCTGTGGCGGGAACAGCGGACGGTTATGATATTTGTCAGGCACTTCGGCTGACTGATCTGCCGTCAGCAGGTGGCTGATCTGGCAAAGCAGGTCGGGGATTTTGAGAAACAGGATGCGCAGCTCATCGTGATCGGCAACGGCGCGCCCCATTTCATCAAAGCTTTCCGGGAGGATACCGGATATCATGGGAAATTATATACGGATCCGTCCCTGGAGACTTATAAGATATTGAATCTGAAAAGGAGCATGGGGTCACTGTTCGGACTCAAATCCATTAAAGAAGGCGTCCGGGCGGCTGCGTCCGGTCATTTGAAGGCAGAGATTCAGGGAGATACCCTGCAACAGGGCGGAGCGATCATTGCCGGCCCGGGTGATGTTCTGCACTACACTTATCGCAACAAAGAGGCCGGGGATCATGCGCCGATACAGGAATTAGGAATCGGGAATTAGGAATTAGAGTACCTGACCCTACCTGTCATTCCGGGCAGAACTGAAAAAATGGGACATTTTTTCAGTTCTGACCCGGAATCCACCGCGGCGGAAGTCAGAATCGGCACTTACCGCAACAAAGAGGCCGGGGATCATGTGCCAACACCTGACCTCCAACTGTCATTCCGGGCAGAACTGAAAAAATGGAACATTTTTTCAGTTCTGACCCGGAATCCACCGCGGCGGAACTCAGAGTCGGCAACAAAGTGGCCGGGGATCATGTGCCAACACCTGACCCTCCAACTGTCATTCCGGGCAGAACTGAAAAAATGGAACATTTTTTCAGTTCTGACCCGGAATCCACCGCGGCGGAACTCAGAGTCGGCACTTACCGCAACAAAGAGGCCGGGGATCATGTGCCAACACCTGACCTCCAACTGTCATTCCGGGCAGAACTGAAAAAATGGGACATTTTTTCAGTTCTGACCCGGAATCCACCGCGGCGGAAGTCAGAATCGGCACTTACCGCAACAAGAGCCGGGGATCATGTGCCAACACCTGACCTCCAACTGTCATTCCGGGCAGAACTGAAAAAATGGGACATTTTTTCAGTTCCGACCCGGAATCCACTGCGGCGGAAGTCAGAATCGGCACTTACCGCAACAAGAGCCGGGGATCATGTGCCAACACCCGACCTCCAACTGTCATTCCGGGCAGAACTGAAAAAATGGGACATTTTTTCAGTTCTGACCCGGAATCCACTGCGGCGGAAGTCAGAGTCGGCACTTACCGCAACAAAGAGGCCGGGGATCATGTGCCAACACCCGACCTCCAACTGTCATTCCGGGCAGAACTGAAAAAATGGAACATTTTTTCAGTTCTGACCCGGAATCCACTGCGGCGGAAGTCAGTCATGGACTTCTAAAAAATGCCACAGAAATTATGGGTGGGACACACCCAAAATAAATATCCTAAGAAAATAAGATGACAATTATGGAAACATATATAGAAAAGTTACATGTTAAAAACATAGGCGTTTTTGACTTATTAGACATATCATTTTCTCCATCATTTAATATGATAATCGGGCCAAATGCTTCAGGAAAGACTTCTATTTTAAAAGCGATCTGTCATTGCTTCTCATCTGACAAATTTATTTACACCAGGGTCAGAAAGAATCCCGAACTGTGGTTGGATGCAATTGACAAGGGGCATAAATTCAGAATAGGGACAATGAACTTTGTGGATGAAGACCAAGATTACAGACAATTCAAACCTGTAAGATGGGGACAGGTTCCTCGTGAGGATATCGAAAAAACTTATTCAGTCACTCAGAAAGTTATACCGTACAATCTTTTAGCTATCGGAGCAAACAGGGATTTTGAATATTGTCGTATTGACGGTATGAAAAAAGAGAGTAAGGGAGAAGAAAGAAGAAAATATTACAGAGATAACAATATAGATTTCATTGAAAAACCAATCCTTCCCGGAATCAAACAATGGATGATAAACAGATATTTCATTATTGACAAAGACTGGGCAACGATTGAAAGAGATAATTGGAAAAATGTCATAAAGATGTTACCGGAATTATCACCGAGAGAGATTGAGTTGAAATTTGAAAGAATTGAAAGAGATTTGGAACCTGCATTCAGTATCAATGGCAGAAATTGCTATCTTGAGGAGCTTTCAGGCGGTTTTAAATCATTTTTGTCAATTATTTTTTCAATCGTGGATTGGTGTGAAGGTGTCAATGAAGGAGATTCCGGTCTGATCGAAAATGCAGAAGGAACCATTCTGATCGATGAAATCGACGCACATCTGCATCCGGAATGGCAGTTGAAAATTGTCGAAAATCTGTCAAATATGTTTCCGAAATTACAATTTATTGTGACCACTCATTCTCCCCATGTAATCACGTCTGCAAAATCGAATCAGATTATAAGAATTCCCGATCACGACGGGAACTTGTTGTTGGGTCCGGAAAAAAAAGCTTATAAAGGTTGGAAAATCGATTATATTCTTGAAGAATTAATGGGTTTTATAAATACGGAAGAATTGTCATCAGACGAAATATTACAGGAATTGGACAATGCTTACGGAGAAAAGGATATTGACAAATATAATAAATGTTTATCCGAACTGGAAAATGTTTTGCATCCAAACGATCCAATTTTAAAGGTGTATAAAATAAAAAGAAGCAATTTGTTTTAATTACAAAAGGTCAAAATATACAGTTGCGATAATGATAAAAATCAAGCGAAACGAAATTCCAAGCATTTTGCAGGAAAATCAGCAGGTCTGGACGAATGAACTGTATTATCTCATTAATGAGTATGGTAATTACAAAAATATACCCAAAAAGGAAAAAAATAAAGCAGTAAATCAATATCGTCATCGTAGTATAGCAGAAGCGGTTATCTCATTAACTAACGGTAAGTGTGTATTTTGTGAGTCATATATTGAAAATGTTGACTATACCAATATTGAACATTTTTATCCAAAATCCTTATATCCCAAATTTACTTTTAAATGGTCAAATCTGTTTCCAGCATGTCGAAAGTGCAACATAAAGAAAGGAGATAATGATACAAAAAATCAATATCCAATTGTGCATCCTGAGAATGATGATCCTGAAGAATATTTTATATATAAAAATCTGAAAAT
>JAUCGI010000026.1 GCA_030378035.1 Desulfobacterales bacterium HSG2 | reverse complement strand
TCTTGCTCTTGCTCTTTATCTTGCTCTTGTCTGTTTGACTGAGATAAAGAGTAAGGTACAGAGCAAGATAAAGATAAAGAGCAAGAGCAAGATAAAGATAAAGATAAAGATAAAGATAAAGATAAAGAGCAAGATAAAGATAAAGATAAAGATAAAGATAAAGATAAAGATAAGGATAAAGAGAAAGAGAAAGAGAAAGAGAAAGAGAAAGAGAAAGAGAAAGAGAAAGAGCAAGAGCATTTTAACTTAACCCTTTAACCCTTGTTAAAAAAAAGGATTTAAAGACATGTCAAAAGCACAGATATTGGTTGTGGAAGATGACGGTATTGTTGCATTGGACATAACAAACCGTTTGAAAAAGCTCGGATATTCTGTTCCCTGCACATGCATTTATGGTAAGCAGGCGATTGAGAGGGCAGAGGCTCTCAGGCCTGATCTGGTGGTGATGGATATTGTGCTCAAGGGTGAGATGGACGGAATTGAAGCTGCTGAAATTATAAGCAGCCGATTCTGTATTCCAATAATTTTTCTTACCGCTTATGCCGACCAGGAAAAAACTGATCGGGCAAAGAAGGTTATGCCTTATGGCTATATTCTCAAGCCATTTCGGGACAGGGACATTAAGAATGCCATTGAGATCGCTCTTTACACTGCTGAAGTAAATGCCGAGCGCAGGCGGGCAGAGCAGGAACTCGCTGAACTTAACAGGAGTCTCGAAGAAAAAGTTCGAGAACGCACTGCGGAACTGCAAGGCACAGCAAAAGCCCTGGAAGCCAGCCGCTCAGGCTTCCGAAGCGTCGTTGACAAAAACGCCTCCGGAATCATGGTGGTTGATGAGAAAGGCATTATCCAATTTGTCAATCCGGCCATGCAGAGTCTGTTCCGTCACTATGAGCTGTCACCCGGGAACGAGTTTGCCCTGCTGTCTGGCGCGGACGGACGCACCGAAGTCAGGATCACCCGGTCAGAGAATGAAATCGGCATCGCGGAAATGGAAGTGATAGACACCGCCTGGGAGAATGATCCCGCCCGTCTCCTCATGCTCCATGACATTACCGATCTCAAAAAAGCCCAGGCCGAACTGGAAGAGGAACGGGCCTCGCTTGCCGAACGGGTGGAAGAACGCACAGCAGAGTTAAGCCGGACCAATGCCGAACTGGCGCGGGCCAATCGTCTGAAAGACGAGTTTCTGGCAAACATGAGCCATGAGCTCCGCACCCCCCTCACAGCCGTCCTGGGCATGTCCGAGGCGCTTACAGAGCAGGTTTACGGACCTCTCAATGAAAAACAGGTCAGATCACTGCAAGGCATTGAAAGCAGCGGCAGGCATCTCCTGAGCCTGATCAACGATATCCTGGACCTGTCAAAGATCAGTGCGGGCAAGATGGAACTGGAGATCGGCCGGGTTTCCGTGGAAGCGGTATGCCAGTCAGGCATGAAAATGATAAAACAGATTGCTCTTAAGAAAAATCAGAAACTTTCCCTGATCACTGACAGCGGACCGGGCCATATCCGTGCGGACATGCTGCGCCTGAAGCAGATGCTCGTGAATCTTCTGATGAATGCCGTCAAGTTCACGCCGAAACGCGGGGAAATCAGTCTCGAGGTGACCTGTGTGCCTGAGCGGGATACAGTCGAATTCGCAGTCCGGGACACGGGTGTCGGTATTTCCCGGGAAAACATGGAAAAGCTCTTCAAACCCTTTGTCCAGTTGGACGGCGGTCTGTCACGGGAACATGAGGGAACCGGACTGGGGCTGGTCATGGTGAGCAAACTGGCTGAGATGCACGGCGGCAGTGTGAGCGTTGAGAGCGAGGAGGGGAAATATAGCCGGTTTACGATTATGCTGCCCTGGTATCCTGAAGAAGAAGAAGAAGAAAAAGAAGACCTACGAGGTTTTGAAAACCTCGTAGGTCTTGATAAAGTAGGTCTTGATGTAGGTCTTGATAAAGGTACTGCAAGGATTCTGATGGCAGATGACAACATGGCCAACATCGAAACCGTGGCCGATTATCTGAAGGCAAAATCGTACAGCGTCTTGCTCGCCTATGACGGTTCCGAGGCGGTCGCTCTGACCATTGAGAAAAAACCCGATCTGATCCTCATGGACATCCAGATGCCCGGCATGAACGGCCTGGAAGCCATAAAGGCAATCAGGAAACTGGAGAAAGACGAGGGTTCCGGGATCCGGAGAACTCCGATCATTGCCCTGACCGCCCTGGCCATGCCCGGGGACCGGGAGCAGTGCATCGAAGCCGGTGCGGATAAATACATGAGCAAGCCGGTGGGGTTGAAACAGTTGTCTGGGATGATTGAGGAATTGTTAGCGGTTTAATCTTGCTCTTGCTCTTGCTCTTTATCTTTATCTTGCTCTTGCTCTTGCTCTTGCTCTTGCTCTTTATCTTGCTCTTGCTCTTGCTCTTGCTCTTTATCTTGCTCTTTATCTTCATCTTTATCTTGCTCCTACTCCCGATCCTACCCTTTCCTGCCCGCATCCCTTCGGGAGCAGGATTTGGAGCGGGAGCAAGAGCAAGATCAAGATCAAGAGAAAGAGAAAGAGAAAGGAAAAAAAGGAGGGAATATTATGAAAAACAATTCAGAGGACAAGAATACCGGAGATGAATTTTCGGAGCTGTCACCCGAGGAGGCACAGCGTCTGATCCGTGAACTGAGAGTCCGCCAGGCTGAACTCGAAATGGAGAATGAAGAACTGCGCAGGCAGGCGAAAGAAGCCATGGCAGAACAGCGGCAGAAACTTGCCGATATTATCCGAAACACCAATGTGGGCACTTGGGAGTGGAATGTTCATACTGGAGAGACCAAATTCAATGAGCGATGGGCCGAGATTATCGGCTATGCTCTGGAAGAGATTTCTCCGGTTTCTATTGATACCTGGATAAAATTTACCCATCCTGACGATCTCAGGCTGTCAGGCGAATTGTTGGAAAAACACTTCAATGGCGAGTCGGATTACTATGAGTGTGAGGCACGCATGCGTCACAAGAACGGGGATTGGGTTTGGATTCTCGACACAGGAAGAGTTGCGACATGGACGGAAGATGGCAAGCCTCTTATGATGTCCGGAATTCATCAGGACGTGACCTCCCGCAAGCTGGCCGAGGATTCTCTCAGGCAGAACCGGGATCAGTTCGAATCCATCCTCTCCAATATCCAGTGCATCACCTACCGGTGCGCGCCGGATAAGGACTGGACCATGACGTATATGAGCCCGCATGTTGATCAGTTGACCGGATATCCGCCAGGCGATTTTGTCAACAATGCTGTTCGGACTTATGAAAGCATCATCCATCAGGAAGATACCGAATATGTTGATCAGAGTGTCAATGAAGCGATCAAATCCGGAAAGCCATGGGAGATTGAATACAGAATCTGCCACAGGGACGGAGGTATTCGCTGGGTTTATGAAAAAGGGAGCGGCGTGCCCCGTCCGGACGGCAGTGTGGAACACCTCGACGGTTTTATCATCAACATATCCGAACGCATGCAGGCCCAGGACGCATTACGGGAAAGTGAGAGGAAATACAAAGACCTGATTGAGAATTCCCCGATGGCAGTTATTCAGTCAAGCGCTGACGGCAGGATACTCTTTGCGAATCAGAAAATCGCCGAGATCTTCGGTTACAAAGATGCCCGGGAGTTTGTCAGTGAACATGATCCGTCAGAGGCATATCTCGGAAAACAACGCTCTGACATGCTTGCAAAGATCAGGAAGGATGGTTTTTTCACAAACAGGGAGCAGCAGTTTCTGACCAAAAACGGAGGTTCCGTCTGGCTACTGATCACCTCTTTCCTGGACAGGGAAACGGACATAATAACCAGTGTCGGGGTGGACATAACGAATTGGAAAAAAAGTGAGAAAGAAAAGGAACGGCTGCTCAATATAATTGAAAAGGCCCCGTACTTTGTCGGCTGGGCGGATGCGGAGGGGAAAGCGCAATACATCAACCCGGCCGGCCTGAAAATGACGGGCATGACCGGCAAGGATGACTATGTTGGGAAACCGCTTGATGTTTTTCATGCTGAGAAAGTAATCCCAATATTTCAAAACGCAGGTGTCCCATGCATCATAAAGGATGGCTTATGGGAGGGTGAAAGCGAGGTTGTATCGTATGGCGGCCGCATAACACCTGTTGCTCAGACGGTTATCGCCCATTATGACGGGTATGGGAATTTGAAGTATTTGTCAACCATTATCCGTGATATTACCGACATCAAAAAAAACGAGCATGAATTGAAGCGAACGTCCGCAGAACTGAGTAAGCACAGGCAAAACCTGGAAGCGATTGTAAGCCGGCGTACTGAGGATCTGCGCATTGCCAATGCCGAACTGGAGCAGGCCAACCGTCTGAAAGACGAGTTTCTGGCAAACATGAGCCATGAGCTGCGTACGCCCCTCACAGCCGTCCTGGGCATGTCCGAGGCACTTTTGGAGCAGGCTTACGGGCCCCTCAATGAGAAGCAGATCAGATCACTACAGCGCATTGAAAGCAGCGGCAGGCATCTCCTGAGCCTGATCAACGATATCCTGGACCTGTCAAAGATCAGTGCGGGCAAGATGGAACTGGAGATCAGCCGGGTTTCCGTGGAAGCGGTATGCCAGTCAGGCCTGAAAATGATAAAACAGATTGCTCTTAAGAAAAATCAGAAACTTTCCCTGAGCACTAACAGCGGACCGGGCCATATCCGTGCGGACATGCTGCGCCTGAAGCAGATGCTCGTGAATCTTCTGATGAATGCCGTCAAGTTCACGCCGAAACGCGGGGAAATCAGTCTCGAGGTGACCTGTGTGCCTGAGCGGGATACAGTCGAATTCGCAGTCCGGGACACGGGGGTCGGTATTTCCCGGGAAAACATGGAAAAGCTCTTCAAACCCTTTGTCCAGTTGGACGGCGGTCTGTCACGGGAACATGAGGGAACCGGACTGGGGCTGGCACTGGTGAGCAGACTGGCCGAGATGCACGGCGGCAGTGTGAGCGTTGAGAGCGAGGAGGGGAAATATAGCCGGTTTGCGGTCATGTTGCCCTGGTATCCTGAGGAAGAAGAACAAGAAGAAAAAGAAGACCTACGAGGTTTTGAAAACCTCGTAGGTCTTGATAAAGTAGGTCTTGATAAAGTAGGTCTTGATAAAGGTCCTGCAAGGATTCTGATGGCAGATGACAACATGCTCAACATCGAAACCGTGGCCGGTTATCTGAAGGCAAAATCGTACAGCGTGTTGCTCGCCTATGACGGTTCCTCGGCGGTCGCTCTGACCATTGAGAAAAAACCCGATCTGATCATCATGGACATCCAGATGCCCGGCATGAACGGCCTGGAAGCCATAAAGGCAATCAGGAAACTGGAGAAAGACGAGGATTCCGGGATACGGAGAATTCCGATCATTGCCCTGACCGCCCTGGCCATGCCCGGGGACCGGGAACAGTGCATCGAAGCCGGTGCGGATAGATACATGAGCAAGCCGGTGGGGTTGAAACAGTTGGCTGGGATGATTGAGGAATTGTTGGCGGTTTAATCTTGCTCTTGCTCTTGCTCTTGCTCTTGCTCTTTATCTTTATCTTGCTCTTGCTCTTGCTCTTTATCTTTATCTTAATAGGACAGGATTAGGAGCAAGAGTAAGATAAAGAGCAAGATAAAGATAAAGAGCAAGATAAAGAGCAAGATAAAGATAAAGAGCAAGATAAAGAGCAAGAGCAAGATAAAGAGCAAGAGCAAGATAAAGAGCAAGAGCAAGATAAAGAGCAAGAGCAAGATAAAGAGCAAGAGCAAGATAAAGAGCAAGAGCAAGATAAAGAGCAAGAGCAAGATAAAGAGCAAAGATAAAGAGCAAGAGCAAGAGCAAGAGCAAGATAAAGATAAAGATAAAGATAAAACGGAGATTTTTGTTATGTCAACTTTTTTGCCATGTGGCGTTTATCATCAAAACTACGCGCAAGATCACGGATGGTGGCAGACGAAATTTATCAGAGGGAAGATGATTCTCCTCTTTTTCGTCCTATTCATTGCCATCCCCAGAATTGCGGATTCTTATTGGATCAGCGTGTTCAACCAGGTCGGTTACACCATCCTGGGAGCTTTGGGAGTGCAACTGCTCATCGGCTATTGCGGCCAGGTAACTCTCGGACACGCGGCATTTCTTGCTGTAGGCGCATATACCAGCACCCTGCTCATCCTTGAGTTTCCGTGGCCCGGATTTCTGACGGACTGGGGACTGGCATATCCGATCAGCATCTTTGTTGCCGCAATCGTTGCCGGCATCTGGAGCGTGCTTTTCGGGCTTCCGTCGGCCAGGGTCAAGGGATTTTACCTGATCCTGACCACAATGGCCGCCCAGTTCATCACTGTCGATTTTATCATCACACAGTATGTCAGTCAGATCGGAGGCCGGGGACAGGCATTTTCCCTGCCCCCCGGAACCATCAAAATCGGACCGTGGGTCATTGACAGCGACCTGAAAGTCTATTTTACGATGCTTGTCCTAGTGATCCTCTGTGTCTCAGGCCTTGTCAACCTGCTTAGGTCAAGGGTCGGCAGAGCATGGATGGCCATCAGGGACAACGACATCTCTGCCGAAGTCATGGGGATTAATGTTGTCAAGTATAAACTCCTGGCTTTTTTCGCTGCCGGATTTATCGGCGGAATCGCCGGCTCCTTCTGGATCAGCAACCTGGCCGCGATCAGTCCCGAACATTTTCCCTGGTTCTGGTCCCTGTGGCTGGTGGGCGTCATCCTCATCGGAGGCGTGGGAACGATACACGGAACGATTTTCGGTTCCCTGTTCATGGTCGTTGTCATGGAACTCCTGCAACTGGCCATCATACCTTTTGCGGATACCTATCCCAAGCTTCTGATGGACTTTCTGTTTATCAAAGAAGCCGCTTTCGGCCTTGCCATCTGCCTGTTTCTGATATTTGAACCGAATGGCCTGGCTTATCGCTGGTGGCAGGCGAAGAATTATTTTAATCTGTGGCCGTTTTCTTACTAACCTGTTTTCAAAGAAAGGAAAAAAGATGAAATCAAAGTTTATGTCAAGTTCTTAACTGCACAGGTAGAAAAATTGTGCTACTTTAACTATAACCTGTTTTCAAATTTCAAAGAAAGGAAAAAAGATGAAATCAAAAATTGTGGCAAAGGTGTTCACACTATTGTTTGCGGCGGTTCTCATCACCGGTTCCGCTTCCATTGGTGCTGAAACAATCAAGGTCGGTTCCCTGAATGATATGACAGGGGCAACCTCCGACGTGGGCAAGGACTATGCGCTGGGTATTGCCGAGGCCATTCATTATGTGAATGAGAATGGCGGCATCAATGGCAAAAATATCAAGCTTTATCAGTTTGATTACGGCTACCGTGTGCCCGAGGCGCTCACCAAGTACAAACTTTTCAAACGGTTCAAATGTGTGGCCGTGCTGGGATGGGGAACCGGCGATACAGAAGCCCTCTCCCCCACCGTGACCAAGGATAAGATGCCTTATGTGTCGGCTTCGTATTCCGGCCATCTCACAGATCCCAAAAAGACGCCTTATAATCTTTTCTTTGCAACGGACTACTCAACCAACGCCAGAGCCGCTATTACCGCATGGTTTGACAAGCGGTGGCCCGGGCACAAGGATAACGGAAAGCGAAAGCCGCGCCTTGTCTGCTCTTACATGTTTGCTTCTCCGTATTGCAGCGCGCCCATCCGGGCGATAAAAGATCAGGCCGAAATCCTGGGGTTTGAGGTCGGTCCCGACCAGGATGTCTCTCTTTTTGCCATTGACACGAAAAGCCAGATTCTGGGCATGAAAGAGTTCAAGCCGGACCTTGTCTGGCACGGTAACACCACCATGTCGGTGGCGGCCACTCTGAGAGATGCCTATTCTCTCGGTCTCGGCGCGGATCATATTGTAAACAACTGGGGGTATGATGAGAATCTGCCCCGTTTGGCTGGCAAAGCATCCGAAGGAGTCATGGGAGCTGCTGTATGCGCCTTTTTCGGTGAAAATGTTCCCCTCATGGACAAGGTGCTGGAATATGCAAAAAAATACAATCCAGGCGTGCCTGATGAAAAACGGCTCATTCGGACCGTGCAGGCATGGGGCGCTGTCTTCGTTCTCCGGGAGGCATTAAAGCGGGCTGACAAGGCCGGGGGGCTGGGGGGCGAGAACATCCTGAAAAAAGGTTTTGAAACCATGAAAGATTTTGACATCGGCTTGGGTGCTCCGCCGGTCACCTATACCGCCACGGATCACCGTGTCGCGGGGCAGGTGCCGATTTATGAGCTTAAGGGCGGAAAATTTCAGATTGTTGAACACGTCGATCTGAAAAAGCGGTGGCCGGAGAAATGGGCCGGGGAATGGATTGGCTGGTAATCTTAATCTTGCTCCTAATCTTGCTCTCGCTCTTGCTCTTGCTCTTGCTCTTGCTCTTAATCTTGCTCTTAATCTTATGTCGAACGAACATGGGCAAGATCAGGATTGAGAGCAAGATAAAGATAAAGAGCAAGATAAAGATAAAGATAAAGAGCAAGAGCAAGATTAAGAGCGAGATGAAGATTGAGATCAAGATTATGGGGGACGCGGCATTGTCAAAGCAAGAACCGATTTTAAAGATCAGTAATATCGAAGTGAGGTATCACGAAGTGATTCTCGCGCTCAAAGGGGTCTCCATGGAAGTTCCGGATGGAGGCATTGTGGCGATTCTCGGCGCGAACGGGGCCGGTAAGAGTACCACTCTGAAGGCGGTCTCCGGTCTCCTGAAACACGAGGATGGCGAGGTTACCGACGGGTCGATTGAGTTCATGGGCGAACGCATTGACCGGATGGTCGCTGAAAAGATCGCCAAGATGGGCATTATCCAGGTGATTGAGGGACGGAGAGTCTTTGAACATCTCACTGTGGAGCAGAATCTGAAAGTGGGGGCTCACCTGAGAAAAAACAGAAAGTCCGTCAGGGAGGGTATGGAGATGGTCTATCACTACTTCCCGCGGCTCAGGGAAAAGCGGAATGAAACCGCGGGTCTTATCAGCGGCGGAGAGCAGCAGATGACGGTTGTGGGACGCGCGCTGATGGCTGACCCCAAGCTGATTCTTCTGGATGAACCCTCCATGGGGCTTGCCCCTCTGCTCATCCATGAAATTTTCAATATCATCACCCGGCTCAATAAGGAGAAGAAGATATCGATTCTTCTGGTGGAACAGAATGCCAAGCTGGCCTTGAATGTCGCGCCCTATGCTTATGTGATGGAGAACGGCCGCATTGTCATGGACGACACAGCGGATAAACTTAGGAACAACCCGGATATCAAGGATTTCTATCTGGGCCTGTCCGATGTGGGTGGCCGGAAGAGTTTTCGGGATGTTAAGCATTATAAACGAAGAAAGAGATGGCTTACATGACTCGGCAGTGAAAAGTTATGCGGGGTGGTGAAGCATGGCGTAAGCCACCTTACATGACTTTGACTGTCGGGCCAACTTCTGAAAGGAGATTGAAGATGCACAAAAAATCAGTTGTATCAATTTGTCTGGGTGTAATTGTTTTCACAGTTCTTTTTCTGAGCAACTGTGTGATCGCGGCAGAGCCGACCGGGGAAAATTTCAAAGCGCCGGTGGTGACGTTGAGCTATGTGGAAGTGGCGCATTATTGGGGATGGTGGTATTTTTCCAAAAAGGTCGAGCCCACAAAGGGAACAGCAGGAAACTACGGCGCGCCGCTTGATCTGGCTCTTATCTTTGAGATTGAAAATCCGAATCCCTACCCGGTAAGGATGGAGAGTCTGAAGTTCACTCTCGCGTTTGAGGAATTTGATCTCAACACCGTTCATTCCGTTGAAACCCAGTGGATACCTGCCGGCAAGACCAACCAGTTGCGGGTACATGCCATGTTTGACGGGAGACAGTCTCTCCTGAGTCTGATGGTCACCGGCGGATTCAAGCTGAAGGAGAAAGGTGTGGACGCGTTTGCTCAACTGGAAAAGTGGTGGCTCGGAGTGCCCGATTTCTCATTTCCGATCCATGTGAGGGAGGGGGCGGCTGTTTTCAGAGCGGATGGGCTGACCAAAGTGGTTGCTTTTAAGAGCATGTTTCCTTGTGAGTCGTGTACCCAGAGTCCTTAATTAAGTAAGATTCATAATGGACTGCTTTTTTTGAGGAAAGATGAGGTTTACAGCAAGATTGCTCCGGGAAAAAATAGCTTGACATCAGTTTTCAAAGCTATAAATATTCAGATATACAATCTGCGAGGAATTATATCGGTATGACAAAATTTCGGAATCAGGAACCGGGGAAATCGGTCGGAGCAGATTTTCCCGCCTGATATTTCAGCAGTTATGGGCTTGTGACAATCGGACGCTTCTTTCTGAAAAACTCCGACTACTGTTTGGAAAAATTAGATTACTGGAGGATGTGGAATGAATAGACACAACATCTTGCGGAGCATCTATCTGAAGTTGGAATATCCCAATGCTGAAGCGATCCAACTGGCTGCGACGATTAAAAAAAACCGATTATAACGGATTTAGGGAGCCCTTAAACTTGCACTTGCACTTGCCCTTAAACTTGCCCTCAGACTTGCACTTATGCCCCCGGACACTCACCAACGGAGCACGCCTAGGCCGGAGTCCGGGCGCGGTGCGGGTTTTAGTGCAAGTGCAAGTGCAAGTTTAAGGCAAGGCCTTCCCTAAATCCGTTATAATCAGAAAAAAAATTTGAGGAGTTGGGATGATACAACCAGAGTCAAAGCCACTTGCCGATATAGCCGAGTCGGTGCGCTATGGCTATACAGCTTCAGCGACGCGAGAGCCGGTTGGACCTCACTTTTTGAGAATAACCGACATCGTTCCTCTGCAAATTGACTGGGATTCCGTTCCCTATTGCACTATTGATGAAAAAAATCTCGAAAGATATCGTTTGCAACCTGGTGATATTGTTGTAGCCCGTACCGGTGCAACAGTGGGTTACGCCAAGCTGATCCGCGATGAGCGCGATGCGGTATTTGCGTCCTACTTGGTCAGGTTTCGTTTCGATAGTTCTGAAGTGGAGCCCGGTTACATTGGAAGGGTGCTTGAGTCGGATATGTATAAGCGGTTTGTATTATCTCGGGTAGGTGGGGCGGCGCAACCGAATGCTAACGCCAAAGTTTTATCCGCGTTTCCTCTTCCTCTTCCGCCGCTTGACACACAAAAACGCATAGCCTCCATCCTCTCCGCCTACGACGACCTGATCGAAAACAACCGGCGGCGGATTCAGTTGCTGGGGCAGTCGGCACGGCTGCTCTTCAAGGAGTGGTTCGTCCATCTCCGCTTTCCCGGGCATGAACACGCTAAAATCAAAGACGGCATACCGGAGAAGTGGGAGAAAAAAACGCTGGGCGAGGTGGTGCCGCTGAAGTATGGGAAGACGCTTAAACAAGACGACCGTATCCCCGGTCCATATCCCGTTTTTGGATCAAGCGGCGTTGTGGGCTTTCACAATAAGGCACTCGTCCAAGGTCCTGGCATCATCGTGGGTCGAAAAGGAAATGTCGGCAGCGTGTATTGGAGTGCGACCGACTACCACCCAATTGACACGGTTTACTTTATCGACAGCGAGAACTGCAACTTCTACCTGTTCTATGCGCTGTTGAACACGGCATTCATCAGCACTGATGTGGCGGTACCCGGGCTAAACCGGAATTTCGCGCATAGCCGAACATTCCTGATGCCTGAACAGAAAATTTTGCGATTGTTCGAGGAGTTCGTCACACCGTTACATGGACAGATCAATAATCTGCGGAAATATAACGACTCACTGAAAAAGGCGCGTGATATCCTCCTTCCACGCCTGATGAACGGGGAGGTGACTCTATGAACATTTACACAGAAGACACCCTTGTCCAGCAGACCACCGCCGACTACCTGGAACAGCAACTCGGTTGGGACTCGGTCTATGCCTACAACACAGAAACCTTCGGACCGAATGGAACGCTCGGTCGCCGGGATGACCGGGAAATGGTACTCACCCACGGAACTGAACCCCGGCCTTCCTGAAGAGGCTTACCAGGAAGCCATCCGTCAGATCACAGCCACATCTGCCGCACAGACTCTCCTGGCAACGAACCGGGAAAAATACACGTTCCACAACAAGAAAGGCAACCACAAAATCCGTTATCCGTCAGAATCAGCAACATTTATGTCAATTTCCATATACAGCCCGAATTCATAAAGGCTTCGGAACATAATCTCTGCCCGCCTGAAAAACATTTATAAGCACTTTCAACCAATTCCGGGACTCTCTTTTTTGTTAAGAGAAACACCATTTCTTTCATCAGTTCACGGCGAATAACAGAAAAATCATAAATTACAATTCTGACAAGGTCTCCGTCAGCGGAATCCACTTCAAAAAGAACATGCCCGTCAAACGGACCGGGTATGGTTTCAATCGGATTTCCTTTGTCCTCTTTTATGTATGCGGTAAACAGGTCAAGTTTCCTGTCATATTCTGTCTTTATATTTCCGTTAATTTGAGTTGTCATATTTGCCTCCGAGCCTCTGCGAGAGGTGAAACACCTCACCAGAAGTATAAACTACTTTTGGGCTTCTGTGAAGGATGCCGGAATAAGTCCTTTGGTTACGGATGAAATCGGCTGATCGGCACTTCAAAAAAATTGCTTAACTTTTCAGCCGCCTCTCTGCTGATATAGGATTTGTCATCTTCCATATCAGATATTTCCCGGGCTGTGAATTCTCCGAGTTTCCTGCCCAGTTCCGCCTGAGTCAGTCCGATGTTTTCCCTGTAAATTTTTAAGACATCTCCGGGAGTTGTGGCCGCACTGATTTCCCTGTACCAGTCTGTCTCAAAGATATTGACAAACTCCTCTTCCGCCTCCGGAATTTCAAAGTCCGGACCGAACTCCCTTGCAAGATAGTCTATCACCTTGTGCGGAATGTCACCTTTTACCCTGAAAAGCGTCTCTTCAGTACGGTGCTTTTTCACGACTGCCAACATAATACACCTCTGTCGTTAATCATAAGTGTAAACTTAAGGATTTCCAAAATTCTTTATCTTTATCTTTATCTTTATCTTTATCTAACAGGTTAAGATCAAGAGCAAGAGCAAGAGCAAGAGCAAGAATTTTGAAATTCCCAAGCTACCTGACCCCTGACTCCCCCGCAGCCTCTGCAACAAGCATCTCACTGAATGCCTTATCCTCCTGAGGCTCTAACAGCATCCCCTCAATGGCCGGAATCAGATCGGAGACAATCACCCATTCACCCGCCTCCAGTCCCTCTCTGACCACATAAAAATTCGTCTGCGGAAAGTCGATGCCGACCTTTTTCCTGACCAGGCGTTTTTCGGCATTCATCACATAGACATGGCCGTCATGGAGGGCGGACCTCGGAATGACAATCTTTCCCGGAATGGCCCGGCCTTTCAGTTCAACTTCGCAGAACATATTGCGGGCAAGGGGCGGACGGGTGCCCACGATCATCTTTTTATAAGGATCTTCCACGGCAACGATGACGCCGAGGGTCCGTGTCTGGGGATCAATGGTGGCGTCGATTCGGGAAAGCTTCGCGTCCCATTCCGAGGATAAATCCCCTGTTTTCAGTCTGACGACCGCGGTTATGCCGAGCATTTCCCGCAGTTTCGTACCATCCATACCGGTCACCGAAACCGGACGGCTTGCGGATTTTACCAGATTCCGCATTTTGTGCATGGGAATCTGGGCGGTAATCTCAGCGGTCTTTGTCCCGTCAGCCGTTGCGGTAACTTGGCCTTTCTGGACGAACTGGGCCATTTCGACTTTCACATCGGTAATGCGGCAGTTAAATGGCGCTTTGATGGTTGCATATTCAAGATCGAGCCGGGTGTCCTTCAGCTTCACCTGATTCAGTGCAAGGTTCGCTTTGAGCACTTTGCGATTTGCGGGAACAAGGTTCAGCGAGTTTTTCAGATTCTGCACTTTTGTGCGCTGGGCATTGTATGACAATCGTTCTTTGTCATATTTTGACGCGGAAATCGTGCCCTTTCTGAAAAGCTGTTTGTGGCGGTCCAGCTCCTTTTTATTCAGAGCAAGGGATTTCCTCTCGATTTCCAGCGAGGACTTATAGTTTTTCTCCTGGGCGCTGAGTTCGGCCAACTGTGCCTTAATGCTCTGAACAGTGGCTTCCATCTGGGCAATGGCTGATTTGTATTTTGCGGGATCGATTCGGAGCAGCACCGTTCCTTTCCTGCAAACAGAGCCTTTTTTGAACTGGGGGCTGAGTTCGATCACCTTGCCGCTGACTTCCGCAACCGCCTGCCATGCCTGTGCGGGGACCACATAGCCGTAGCCGATGGCCCTCGGGATAACATCTGTTGTTTGTGTCTTTATGACCCGGACGGTGCGCGTTGTTTCCTTCAGGTCAAGACGCTCCGGCCCTTTCCGAGCCCGTACCATCCCGGAGACGATGATGACCGAGATGATGATCGGGATAATGATGGTTATGCGTTTGAGTGTTTCCTTTGAGATGAATTTTAATTTCATAATGTCAAACTCCTTACTCTGGCTCTGTTCAGACTTGCAAAGTAAACTTTGCACTCCGGACAAATTCGTTATGGCGCTGACAAGCCGACTCTTTCTGAAATCATGGCTTCCTGAACCAATTCGGGCAAGTCAATTCTGACAAAAAAGTCATAAGGATACAGATAATCCTCTCCTGATTCGTCAATCACACGAGCCTGCCCGTATGCAGAGGCTTTCTCATCGGTTATGAGTTCATAAACCTTCCACCGCTCCAGTGAGACCTCATGGCCTTCATTGTTGATGCATATTGCGAATTTTTTCATTTCGGTTGCCTTTCTGTTAGTCAAAAATTTGTTTGATTTTAAACCCTTTTTTTCCAATTCCGTGTGCTTCATACCAGTGAACGTCTGCCTTGCAGACTCTTCCGTCCTCAAATCGGACTTTTGTAATGCCTTTTAGTTTTCTCCAGCGTCCCTTGCCGTAAATTCTGTTCAGTCTGCTGATTTCCCGGACAGACTTTCCAGTTGCAATAACTTCAATCTGTTCAATTTTATCTATAACCTCGTATTTCATTCAATCACAGATCCTTGGTAACCGTGTTAAACTGTTCTTTGCCAAACACTTGAAGAAGTTCCTCTGTCTGATTAATTTTTATGAGTGTGTCCCATCTACCCCATAATGTCATTCCGGCTCAAAACTGAAAGGCGGACATTTTCCGACTTCGGCAGCGATGGATTCCGGGTCGGAACTGAAAAAATGTCCCATTTTTTCAGTTCTGCCCGGAATGACAGGAGGTGGGACACACCCATTTTCATTGAATTTTAAGCCCGATATAACCGACACGAATTTGCCTGTCACCCTCATCAGGATCAAAATGGATTCTGCCGGCTCCGGGAGTGTATCGTGAATGCCAGGAAAATAAGCGGTCTCTGCTGTCAGGGCATGATACGGTCAGTTTGTCCCCATATTTCTCAATTCGGGAGGACGATTCACGCGTCACTTTTGACGGGATGCTCTTAGGATCAAAGGAACCGGTCTCCCAGGCTACGCAATACGTTTCCAATTCAAAAAGCCGCTTCTTAATCTGAACAAATTCAGCATGATTTTCATGTAAATGAGAGATCTGTCTTCTCACATCCTCACAAAAAATCAGATGGGGGAATAATAATTTCCGCTTCAGCCAAAGTATTCTTCCGTCAGGAATCGGAGGCTTGTTTGCGGCCTCTATCCACCTCTTCAAAGATTCCAGATGAGTTGCTTTGCAACAGTGCCTGACCGCTTCATCCGTTTCGCTCAGATCCGGTTTTTCGTCTGAAAAATAAGCGGCATGTATCAGAACTGAGGTTTTATCCCACTCAGGAGAATTATCGAGACTGACTGCAAGAGAATCAAGCAGAAATGCGGCACCCAGTCCTTTGGCAATTTTATCGTTATGCTTAAATTCAAACAGTTTGTCGCCGCTCTCACTTTTTTTCTCTAAAATGTCTTCAATAAAAGGGGAGTTCAGCGCCTGGGTTCTGAAAAGTAATCGGATGACCTGATCCACCGACTGATCCTTTAACCAATGAGAAAAGCTGTAATTCGAGGCCAGGAACTCTCCTGAAATATTCTGTATGGTTCTTAATCGTTTAAAGCCTTTCTTGCTGGCCGACTTGTAAACCTTCATCAAATCGCACATCCATTGCTTTGCAATATCAGGATGACCAGCCTGCTTTACTGACAACTCGTTAAAAAACAAATCCATATTTTTACACCAAGTTGGTTAACTGTCTTTCCCATTCGTCAAAAAAACCGTCAGGCCAGTAATCTATCCTTCCGTTGTCATCAATCCTGGGATTCAGGACATAGTGCATAAATTTGTCCTCGATGACTTCGCCGGTAAAAAACAGGATGTTTGTCTGTTCTTTTTTAATTATCCCTTCTTTCACCGCCACTCTCGCGCCGTTTAAAATGTGGTCGCTGTGGGTTTCCAGGATAACCTGGATGCCGTTTGCGGCAGCTTTCGCCAAAAGTCTGGCAACCTGAACCTGCCCTCTGGGATGCAGGTGCGCTTCGGGGTTTTCTATCAGAATCAGTGTGCCGGGCTTGGAAGAGAGCACCGCAACAATAACTGACAACGTATAGGATATGCCAAAGCCGACATTTGTCGGACGGAATTTGTTTCCGGTATCCGACCCGCCGATAAATTGGTAACTCAGCCCGACCAGATTCATATCCAGATTGCTTGTAAGGTTGATTCTGATTCCGGGCCTGATGATCTCGCTTAACCAGGCATTGATCTGTTCGTATAGTGTCAGACCTTCGCTATCCGGATGCTTCAACTGTCTGATAGGTATCTCCCTGCTCTGAAATTTTGCCAGATAATTCACCGCAAATTCTCCCCGGATTCCCAAATGATTCTGACTGATCACATTATAATTTGAGACTTGGGAATATACCCTCGGGCCGACTCTCTCCGCGTTCAGGTAATGGAAACCCAGATTAAACAAGGAGGAGTCAAAAATTTCGTCAGGGACTTTCCTGTCCGCCAAAGACAAATAATCGCTGTCCGTTTCCTCGACATCCCATTTCCAATATGCATGGACATCCTTGTCTGTTCTGATCTCAATCCCGATTTTACGGGATTCAAAATACTGGTACAGCAAATCTTTGCAGTTTCCGATCTGAACGAATTCGCCGTTTAATGTGATCTCCTCTTTTGTCAGCAATCCCAGTTCATAATTCTGCCGCAAAAGAAGCAGTGCCTGAATGAGCGTTGACTTTCCCATTCCGTTCAGTCCTGCAAGAAGCGTGAACGGCATGAAGTCCGCGGTTTCATCCTCGAAGCACTTGAAATTTCGGAGTCTGATCTGTTTTATCATTTATTTTCTCCCCTTCGGCAAGCTCAGGGACCGGCCTTCGGCCTTCGGCAAGCTCAGGGACCGTGCCGAAGGTCGGTCCCTGAGCTTGCCGAAGGGGGGGGCGAAACGTATTCTCTTAAAGATGTTGTGCCTAACTTCTTCCGGAGTGCCGGGCTTGATGATGTGAACCGTAACCGTTGTCTCTTCAATTCTGCCCTGAAGAAATAACGGCAGGTCATCAAATCCGCATGTTTCATACTTTTTAAGGTATTCCAGATTTTGGAGTTTCAATGTTTTATCTATGACAAATTTTTTCAAAGTCCGGAGCCGCTGCAAACCATCCACCACTTTCCAGTCATTATCATCGGCGCCGTCAAAATAAAACGCGGGCAGCGGGATTCCGATAAGAACGGATTCTATTAAGCGGCTTTGGTGCTTTTCATTCCACAACTTCCCCGCCCTCTGAAAGTCGGCATTCAGATCGATACGCGGGGGATCGCTTTTCATTCGCTTAATCAGCAAACCGATATTCAGGGGCTTCAGTTCAATATCTATTTTGGTGGGGTCATACGGTCTGATTGTTTCGGATGAAGTCATTCTGTTCATCTCCTTGGTCTCCCTCAGCAAATTGTTTATTTCTGATCCTCTGAAACAGCTCCCGGCTGATATTCCACCTTGTTCCGCGCCAACTCAGAAAAAGCTCGGGTTCCTCATACCAGAAAAAAGCGCCCTCCAGCATCCGGGGCCAGCTTTCCTCATCAGTGGCGTCTCTGCCCATAAGATGACAGAGAACAGGTGCCAGAATGCCATCGTGGGTGATGTGCAGATTCAGACAGGGCGTATCTGAGAGATTCGCGAACATAAAGGTCATGACTCGCCTCACCCCCTGCTCCACGGGGACCATTCCCGGTATGGGGATATTCCGCAGCAACCGGTTTATTACCCGTATCGGACCATGTTTCATGAAGACCGGCCCCGCGGCGTTCTCATCACGGATAAAGGCTTCGGAGAGAGCGGTGTCCGTGTGAACAGTCCTCTCGTTCTGCCCGATTCCTCTTAAAACGGCCCTGCCTGTCTCAACACACCGTCCCACGGGACTGGAAAATATCCTGCCGACATGCCTGTCCAACTTCCTGCCCCATTCCTCGGCGAGGAGAATGCCCTCGGGCGTCAGAGGGATGTCATTGCCGAAATCCCCCGGAGGGATGGGATAACGGATGGAATGGCGGATCAGCAGAGCCGCGTTCGCATTTTCAGGGACCAGTGCCAGGCTTTCCGCCATTTCCCGATAAAGGATCTCGGGGACTGTGACGGATAGACCTCTTATCTGCTTTTCCATTTTTTCCTCCTTGTCAATTCATTTATGGTTAATCTGAATTCTCCAGAAAAATATGTCTGGTTCCAACGCTTTTTGTGTTCCCGGGAAATATGACAGCGGATCGGATATCCGTCCCGGCACGCCGTCATGTTTCCGGGATTTTCCGGAGCGGGAAAATCCGTTTCATCCTCCTATCCGTTGTCATATTTCGGAACCACAAAATCCATTAGATTATGTCGGATTTGGTGGTAAATCCGTAATAAATTGATATTGTCAGCAATAACTTTTAAAAATTGCTGTCCGTGTATAAAAAACGCCATATAGATTTTTTAGCCATTTTCAAGCCGTTCACGCTCTGTTCGGATTGGTAAATCCGAACTGTCACCGCTGAGTTTGCCAATCCGGAGGAGCATCGGAGAGGGTTGCATACGGCGTTAAGAAATCAATCGGTTAGGCCGAAACTGGAAAGCTCAGTTTAAATGATTCATCTGTATCAAGCCTATGTTCAATAATACATAAGCCACCTTTAAACTTTTGTCAAGAAAAAACAAAAAAGTCAGAGCAAACAGCACGGCTTTATCATAAAAAAAATTCCATGCTTTCAAATTTCAAACAACCATAACTGAGGTATTATCGTTGTCTACCGACATCAGATTCATACCCCTGTTCCGACACTCTGTCAGCAGACAGATTCGGCAATTCTGATTTTAATTATTCTCATTTAAACCCGAACCCCACCACCGTCACATCGTCCTGTCTTTCATAGTCGCCTTTGTATTCATCGAAAGCCTGGAGAAGTATTTCCTCCTGCTTTTCAAAAGGGAGGTGAGCGTTTTCCCTCAGCAGTTCTCTGAATCGCCGGCTTCCGAACCGACGTTCCCTTTCTCCGCCCATCTGATCCGCAAAGCCGTCTGTTGCCATATAAAAGGACATCTCTTTCTCAATATTGACGATGTGATTGGTGAAACTGAATTTCAAATCGGATTTTCTGTAGCCGACACTCTGCCTGTCACCTTTGATAATGTTCAGTTCATTCCTGTGCATGTAAAACAGCGGCACCCTTGCCCCGGCAAAGGTCAGTTCAAAAGAGGTGAAGTGGGTTTCTCTGAGTTTGACCAGACAAATGGCAGCATCCAAGCCGTCATCGGACAGGGCGTGCTCGGTATCCTGCTGAAGCGTTGTTTTCACGATAAAATTCAGGCGCTTTAATATCTCCGCAGGATCATGGCAACTTTCGTCTTTTATGATTCTTTTCAGAGCGGAAGAAGCGATCATGGTCATAAAAGCACCGGGAACACCGTGCCCGGTGCAGTCAATCACCGCAACAACAAAACTGCCTTCAAAAAAGTCCGTAAAAAAAATATCTCCGCCCACGATATCTCTCGGCTTCCATATGAAAAAACTGTCAGGAAGCCAGGTTTTCACCTCCTCCGGATTCGGCAGAAGAGACTGCTGGATCATTTTGGCATAATGAATGCTTTCCATCATCTTTTTGTTGGCAGCTTCGGCAATTTCACGGGCCCTTTCCGCCTTTTCTCTCTCCCTCTGCTCCGTAATATCCATAAGCGAGCCTTCATAATAAAGCACTTCGCCGTTCGCGTCCCGAACGCACCGGGATGTGAGGGAGAGCCATATCTTGCTGCCGTCCTTGCGATACTGCTGTACCTGAAATCCGATGACCTGTCCTTCCTCACTCAGAATGCGTCCGAAGGTCTCACGATCCTTCGGATTCACATAAGATTGTTTCGCCAGATCGTCGACAGATGAAAGCAGTTCCTCCGGAGAATCATAGCCCAGAATTCTTGCCATGGACGGATTCGCACTGAGAATGCGGCCGTCCGGCGTGGTCTGGTACATCCCTTCCACAGCGTTTTCAAAAATACTGCGATATTTCGCTTCCGAGGCCCGCAACTGTTCATTCTGCTCCCTGATCTGCTTCTCCTGAAGCCAGCTCCGAATCGCTTCGGAGACAGTCAGGACAATATCTTCCTGCTCCCAGGGTTTGGCCATGTACCGGTACAGGTTCGCGTAGTTCACCGCATTGGTTACCCCTTCGGTGCTGGCCTGGCCAGTCAGCAGAATTTTAAGCATTTTCGGCGCGAGGTCATGGATGCGTTGCAACAGTTCATCGCCTTTCATTCCGGGCATAATGTAATCGGAAATGATGACAGGCACTTCAATCTCATCCTCTGCCAGTTCTTCGTATAAATCCAGCGCATCTTCCCCGTTCTCAGCGGTTTCAACACTGTAGTCCTTCCCGAACGCCCGCTTCAACTGCTCTTTAAGGCTGGTAAGAACAACTTTTTCATCATCGACGCATATAATAACAGGCTTATTCATCTGTTTCTCCGGAGAAACTTTTTTCTGATTATGACGGATTTAGGGGATCCCTGTGAAGATGCCGTGCCCTTAAACTTAAACTTGAACCTGAACCTGAACCTGAACATTCATTTACGGGCAATTTCAGGTATGATCAAGTCCAGGTTCAAGTTTAAGTTTAAGTTCAAGTTCAAGTTTAAGCTCCCCTAAATCCGTTATAACCAGCTTTTTCTGATTTCTGTTCACACCTTCTCCAACCCGGAGAGGATTGTATCGACCAGTTCTTCTTCTGTCCAGGGTTTGTAAAGACAGCGATGGAGATCGGCGTTCCGCCTTACATTCTCAACGGCTTCCTCATCCGCCTGACCGGTCAGCATCACCTTGACAATAGCCGGAAACATTTTATGGATATGGATAAGAAATTCATCTCCCTTCATCCCCGGCATCAGCCAGTCGGAAACAATGATCAGGATTTCCAATCCGTCCTCGGCCAGTTCCTCAATCACCTCAAATGCCTCATCCGCATTTTCAGCAACCTCATACATATATTCCGAAGCGAACCGTTTTTTGAGCTGGGACTTGAGACTGTCTAAAATGATCTTTTCATCATCAACGCACAGAATGACTTTTTTGGACATCGCTGTTTCTCCTTCCTGTATAAATTTATACCTTCTCCAAGCCGGAGCGGATAGTATCGACCAGTTCTTCTTCTGTCCAAGGTTTGTAAAGACAGCGATGAAGATCGGCATTCTTCTTTGCGTTTTCGACCGCTTCCTCATCCGCCTGACCAGTGAGCATCACCTTGACAATGCTCGGAAACATGTCATGTACCCGGGCAAGAAGCTCATCTCCCTTCATCCCCGGCATCAGCCAGTCAGAAACGATAACCAGCACCTCCAATCCGTCCTCGAGAATATCCTCAATCACCTCAAATGCCTCATCCGCGTTTTCAGCAACCTCATAAGTATATTTGGAACCGAACCGCTTTTTCAGTTGGGATTTGAGACTGTCTAAAATAATCTTTTCATCATCAACACACAGAATAACCTTTTTCGGCATATTTATTTCTCCTTAATTTCCCCATCATGTCATTCCTGCGAAAGCAGGAATCCACCGTGCATCATGTCATTCCTGCGAAACCAAGAATCCACCATGCATCATGTCATTCCTGCGAAACCAGGAAGCCATTGCATCATGTCATTCCTGTGAAAGCAGGAAGCCACTGTGCGCCATCTCATGGAATCCACCTGCGCCATCTCATTCCTGCGAAAGCAGGAATCCACTGTGCGCCATCTCATGGAATCCACCTGCGCCATCTCATTCCTGCAAAAGCAGGAAGCCACTGTGCGCCATCTCATGGAATCCACCTGCGCCATCTCATTCCTGCGAAAGCAGGAAGCCACTGTGCGCCATCTCATGGAATCCACCTGCGCCATCTCATTCCTGCAAAAGCAGGAATCCGCTACGTCATGTCATCCGGAAGATCACAGCAAAGCATGAAAGATGCAACTGTCAACCGTCAACCGTCAACCGTCAACCGTCAACCGTCAACCGTCAACCGTCAACCGTCAACCGTCAACCGTCAACCGTCAACCAATCTCCGCAATAACCTTTGCCAGTTCTTGTTCAAGTCGCTCAAAAAGCGGTCTGATCTGCTCTGATTTCTCTTTTCTTGCAGCCTGTTCCAGTTGAGTAGCGATATTCCGGCAGGAATCGGCTTCTATCATCCCGCAGGTGCCTTTGAAAGAATGGGCGTAAATAGCGATATCCTCCATATTATTGCCGGATATGGCCTGTTGAAGATCATCGATCATCTCCGGCGTACTTTCGACAAAGACCTCAAACATTTCCAGGAGAAAGGATTCATCTCCGCCGAAACGGCGCAACGCTTCTTTTCTGTTTATGAGATGTTCCTCAGTATGACTCACTCCGGGTTTCTGTGAATCAGGGAAATCATCACCGTCGATCTGAATGTGCTTCCCGATGATTGTGTTCAGATCATAGAAATCCACCGGCTTAGTCACAAAATCATCCATCCCGGCAGCCTCACATTTTTCTCTGAATTCGGACAAAGCGTGGGCAGTCATGGCGATAACCGGTACGCGCCGGTTTTCTTGACCTGCCTCTCCGTCACGGATCCGCCGCGTGGCTTCCAATCCGTCCATCCCGGGCATTTCCACATCCATGAGTACCAGATCAAAATCTCCGCCGGACAAAACACTGAGCACCTCTTTCCCGTCAGCCGCCGTAAACGGGGAATGCCCCAGCCGTGTCAGAAATTTTACGGCCACTTTTGTATTTATCGGATTATCTTCGGCTACGAGGATATTCAGAGATCGGGCAGCCTGCGCCGGCTCCGTGCGTTCTTTTTTCCTTTCCTCGGCCCGTATTTTCTCAGGATCGCCAAGTTCGAAAATAACTGAAAAAGAGAATGTGCTCCCCTTGCCATCTTCACTTCCGACCTGAATCGACCCACCCATAAGTTCTGTCAGTTGCCTGCATATCGCCAGTCCGAGCCCGGTTCCGCCGTATTTTCTGGTGACAGAGGTGTCAGCTTGGCCAAAGACCTCGAATATCTTACTTTGCTTCTCTTCAGGAATACCGATACCGGTGTCCCTGACAGAGAAAAGAAGCGGAATTTTGTCGGAAAGAAGCGATTCTTCGTCGGATTCTCCGGAAGCGGATTCAGGGCCGGACCGGACCGTCACCGTAATTCCGCCTTTTTCCGTAAACTTGAACGCATTCCCAATCAGATTGACCAGAATCTGTCGGAGTCTTACCGGATCACCCCTGACGTATCTCTCCACGTCGTCTGCCATGTCCAGATCCAGGGAGAGTTTCTTTTCTCCGGCCTGAAATGAGAACGTGCGCATGACCCCGCGCAAGGCATTCTTCAAATCGAAATCAATATACTCCGGCTCCACTTTTCCGGCTTCCAGCTTGGAAAAATCGAGTATGTCATTGATTATTTCCAGCAGATACCGGGCTGAATCTTTGACGGTCTGCAAGTTCTCTCTCTGTTCGGCATCAAGATCCGTTTGCAGCGTGAGATCGGTCATGCCGACGACGGCGTTCATGGGCGTTCTGATCTCGTGACTCATGCTGGCCAGAAACGCACTCTTGGCTTTGTTGGCGGCCTGGGCGGCCTCGCGATCTCTTTCCGCTCTCTCTTTTTCTCTGCGCGCTGTGATATCGACAATCGAGCCTTCGTAGTAAAGCACATTGTTGTGACTGTCTCTGACATCCCGGAAGGTCATGGAAGCCCATATTGTGCTGCCGTCTTTCCCGTAAAATTGCGTTTCAAATCCGGAAACCCGGCCGTTTTCTCTGAGAATTTCCACGATTTTTTCGCGATCCTCCAAACAGACATATAACTGTTTTGCAATATCGGTGACGGATGAAAGCAGCTCATCAGGAGAATCGTAGCCCATGATTCTGGCCAGGGCAGGATTCGCACTGATAAAACGGCCGTCCGGTGTGCTTTGAAAGATACCTTCGACCGCGTTTTCAAAGATGCCCCGATATTTCTCCTCCGAGGCCCGCAACTTCTCATTCTGCTCCGCAAGCTGCTTTTCCCGAAAATAGCTCCGAATCGCTTCGGTGACTGTCAGGATAAGGTCCTCCTGTTCCCACGGCTTGGCAATGTAGCGGTAAAGGTTTGCATAATTGACGGCATTGGTTACCCCCTTGGTATTGGCCTGTCCTGTCAGCAGAATCTTGAGCATTTTCGGCGAAAGGACATGGAACCGTTTAAGCAGTTCGTCGCCTTTCATTCCGGGCATAATATAGTCGGAGATGACAACAGGCATTTCAATTCTGTCCTCGAATAATTCTTCATACAATTCAAGCGCGTCATTTCCGCTCTCGGCAGTTTCAATGCTGTACTCTTTTCCCAATGCACGTTTTAACTGTCCCTTGAGACTGCTGAGGACAGTTTTCTCATCATCAACACATATAATCACAGGTTTACTCATAGCTTCTCCAAATCCGGAGTGACACGATCCGGAGTGCAAAGCTTGCTTTGCGATTAAAAACGATATCCGGAGTGCAAAGCTTGCTTTGCGATTAAAAACGATCCACAGAAAGAAAAACACTGAACCTCGTCCTCCCCGGCTCGCTCTCCACTCTGATTTGCCCCTTATGTTTCTCAACGATTTTCCTGACAATATCCAATCCCAGCCCGCTCCCTTCTCCGGCCGGTTTTGTGGTAAAGAACGGTTCGAATATCCGCTCCCTGACCTCATCGGGAACACCTTTCCCGCTGTCTGTGAACATCACGACGGCCCAGTCTTCCTCCCGGCGGATGTCAATTCTGAGTGTCCCCTTATTATCCATGGCCTGAATCGCGTTGTGGATGAGATTCGTCCAAACTTGGTTCAGTTCGTCCGGGTAACACAGAATCGGAGGGAGTTCCTCATAATTTCGGATCACTTCCACGCCGCGCTTGAGCTGGTTCTGGTAGAGCGTCAGCACCATTTCAATGCCTTTGGTCAGATCCGATTCGACCCTGTCTCCGCTTTCGTCATAGCGGGCATAGTTTTTCAGCGCGGAAACCACTTTGGCGGCGCGGTCGGTTGCAACCGCGATGTTCTGAATGCTTCTTTGCAGACTGGAAAGGTTGTATGCTGTTTGCAGGGCAAGCTGGTTTTCGGCGATCCGGAAAATCGGCAGAAAGGTGTCAATGTCATTATAAACTCCCATATCCGTCAGTGTGTCGGCGATGTCGTCGGCATCATCGACGTCTTGTTCCTCCAACATCCGGATCAGCTTTCTTTTCAGTTTACGCTCTTCTCTGGCCGTGAGACCTGTCTCTCTGCGCATTGATCTTCCGACAAGGCTGAGAAAAACTTTCTGCAAATCTTCGGGAAGCGACTGAAAAAGGCCGGGCAATTGTTCCAATGTCTCAACCAGGGCATCCGAAACATTGTCAACTGACGCACGGATCGCGCCGAGAGGGGTATTGATTTCATGCGCGATGCCTGCAATGAGATGTCCCAGGTTTGCCATTTTTTCGGCTCGGATCAGTTCGGTCCGGAGTTTCTCGTTGAGCCTCACAATCTCCTCATTCGCCTGTGTGAGCTCTGTTGTGCGTTCTCTGACATTCTCCTCCAGATTGGCATACAGCCCGGCGTTCTCAATGGAGATCGCGGCTTGGGATGAGAGCATCTTCAGCAGTTCCAGGCGGTCCGGCGTAAACGCGCCTGCGGTGAGATTGTTTTCCAGATACAACAGTCCGGTGAGTCTTCCCCGATGAACAATCGGCAGGCATAACAGCGACTTGGGCTGCTTGGTCCGGATGTAGGTGTCATCGGCGTAAGTATCATCATGAGACGCATCATTCAGAATGACAGGTGTCCGGGTTTTTGCCACATAATCCGCGACAGAGAGCGGAATATCCTGACTTTCAGTGATCGGTGTCCCCTGCATTGTCTGAATTTCTTTCTGAGTGACATCTCCTTTTGCCTGAATCAGCAGACTGCCGTTATCGCATCCCACCAGAACGCCTGTGGTCGCGCCCGCATTCTCAATGACGATGCGGATAATCTTTTCAAGCAGTCGGGCCAGATCGACTTCCTGCGAGAGCGTCTGCTGCGTGTAATGTTTGACGGCCCTTTCGAGGGTGTCAAGCAATTCCTGAATGTCGTTGTCGCTGTTTTTGTCAATATGGCCGAAAGGCTTATATTTCAGGTTCAGTTTCACTCCTTCCAGAATATCCTGATAGGCAGAGTAAAAGATAATCGGCAAATTCGGAAACGCCGCCTTCATCTCCTCATAGACTTCCAAACCGTTCTTACCCGGCATTTTAATGTCCAGAACCGCAACAGAGAACTCTTCGTCAAGCTGTTTCAGCGCCTCTTCCCCGTTTGCACACAAACGGATGCCATACTTCTTTTGCAGCATGAATTCCAATGATTCACGAATACCCGGATCATCATCAACAATCAGAACAAGCGGTTTTTTCGTCGAAAGCGCATCCGTTTTTTTTCGTCGGCGTTTTCCGGATAAACGGTCATATTTACCAAAAGGCATTTTATCCTCCTTAATCTTAATCTTAATCTTAATCTTGCTCTTAATCTTGCTCTTGCTCTTGCTCTTGCTCTTAATCTTGCTCTTGCTCTTGCTCTTGCTCTTAATCTTAATCTTAATCTTAATCTGTTTTTGTTGCGATTAAGATAAAGAGCAAGATAAAGAGCAAGAGTAAGATTAAGAGCAAGAAACCAAAGGGGCGGCAGTTTTTTCTGTTTTATGAAAGCGGATTCAAAACACCGCTTATCCCTTTTCCGACAATAATCGCTGTCAATTTCTCCACAAGCGATTTCATTTGTTCGGCCTGAGCCTTCAGTTCTTTGGAGACGGAAGCCGATTCCTCGGCATTGGCCGCATTCTGCTGGCTCACCTTGTCCATCTCATTCACCGCCCTGTTCACTTGGTCAGTCCCCTGGGCCTGCTCTTGGGAACCGGTGGAAATTTCTGCTATTCGTTCCTTTGCTTTTTGTGTGATTTGGGCGACTTTGGCAAAAATTTCATCCGCCCCGCCTACAATATCCGTGCCCAGCTTTATCTGGCTGACAGTGCCTTCAATGAGGGTTGCGGTATTCTCTGCCGCGCCTGCCGAACGAATGGCAAGGCGTCTCACTTCCTCAGCCACCACCGCAAAACCTGCTCCTGCCTCACCCGCACGGGCCGCCTCAATCGCCGCATTCAGGGCCAGAAGGTTGGTCTGGAAAGCGATTTCATTAATTGTCTTAATAATTTCGGAAGTTTCCCTGCTTGCATCGGAAATGTCTTCCATGGCCCCGGTCAGTCTCCTCATCGCGTCATTGGCCTGCCCGACCACCTGCCCGGCTTCCTGCATGAGAATATGGGTCTGGTCCGCGTTGTCCGCATTCAGTCGGATCATGGAAGACATTTCTTCCAAAGAGGCGGAGGTCTCCTCAAACGAAGCCGCCTGTTCCGACGAGCCTCCCGAGACCTGCTGACTTGCGGATGACACCTGATCAGAAGCGGTTGCCACCTGTTCGGCGATTTGGCTCAATGCAATGATAATCGTTCTGATCGGCGTGACGATGCTCCGGGCAACGAACCAAAGGGAAATTACAGCAACGAGGACGCAGAAAATGCTGATTCCGATCATTTTATGTAAACCGTAAATTGCCATGCGTATCCGCGTATCCGCATTTTCGGTGATCTTTTCCATGGGCACAAATATTTTGACAGACCAGAATGTCGTCGTATGGCCTATTTTTAAAGGAGTTGATACCTCCAGACGGTTTTCCTCTATTTCGATGAATTCACTTTGCATATTGACCAAATCCTCTTCAACGTCTTCTTCACCAAAGTCTTTCAGGGGTTTGCCTGCCATTTCCGGTCTGTCCGTGACTGCGGCCAGTGTCCCGTTATGACTGATTAGGAGGATCTGTCCGGTTCCGTCATAAAGTTTTTCCACATCATCCACCACTTTCTGTAAGCCGTCAATGCGCAGATCAATTCCGGCAATGCCATAAAAAGTCTCGCCGACGACAATCGGCACAGTCATAGATGTGATCAGCGCGGTCTTCCCCTGAATGGAAAAGAGATACGGATCGGTAATGCACTCCTTTCCCGTTTTCTTGGGTAGCAGATAATAATTGCCGTAGGCCCCTTCTTTTTCATAGTCAACTGAAGGCTCAAGTGCGATACTGCCGTCCTCGTTCCGGTTCCAATAGGGAATGAAACGACCGGTTTCGTCATGCCCTTCCTCGTTTTTGAATCCCCGGTCCATTCCGTCAAACGCGTTCGGCTCCCAGCAGGTATAGACACCGACAAACCGGGGGTTCTGGATTAAAACCGTTTTCAGCATGCCGCTGACTTCATCCCGGCTGAGTTCAAGCCCGATCTTTTCGTCTTTGATGCCTGAGAGGACTCTGGCGATCATACGCACCGCTTCAAGGGTCACGTCCAGTTCTGCTCTGATGTGGTTCGCGTGTTGTCTTGCAATGGCACCGGCGTATCTCTGAGCGTCTTTGATGACTTGTTCCCGGGCAATTTCCGCCCGGTGTTTCATGGCTGTTGCGGAGTAGGCGATAATAATTGTCGCTGTGATCAGCAGGCAAATCCCTGCTGACAAGGTGATTTTCATTTGAAGGCTTTTCAATCTCATTTTGTATCTCCTGTTGCTTGTCAGTGACCAAGAGCAGTATTACTTTCGATGCTTCAATGCTTTGTTCCAAAGCCGTCTGAATCCCTTCCTGTCAGCCTTTCTCAATGTTGGCCAGAGGATGCGGTTCTTTGCAAAATGAGTCGGATCGTCGAGATGGCATCGCGCAATCTCATCCGGGGTCAGCTTGTCCATGATCGTCGTGACGATCGGTATGGTTCCGATACCCCGCGGCACATATACCTGGTATTCATCACTTAACACGATGTTGAGCCATTCCTCAGCGATTCGTTTCAATTCCGGCTTATCTTCAAGAGCGTATCCGATCATAAAATTATCGACCCAGGCCGTTGTTCCTTCTTTCGGTTCAGCCATCTTCCATATTTCGCCCATTTTTCTCAGGCCGGTCGGGGCATTACCCCACGACATTGCCAACACGAGGCCTTTCAGGTCTTCCGGAGTGTCCACACCTTCCCACATCCCATGAGCGTTCGCGGCGAGCTGCGCCAGTTTTTTCTGAAATTCCGGTGTATTGAGCTTCCTGTAATTCGACATGTCCTTCCGTGAAAATCCCATTGCCAGAGCCGTGCTGAAGATATTTTCTTCGTACTGATATTTCCCGAGAGTGTATTTATCCCTGAACCGCGGATCCCAGAGGATATTCCAACTCTCCGGCGCTTCTCTGAGTATCGTCGTGTTATAGGCCAGTCCGTAGGTTCCGCGTGCAACCGGGACAGCATACACCTTATCGCCTTCGGTGCAATAGTCGGCCTTCTGCAATCCGGAATCAACATTCCTGTAGTTGGGGATATTCTCCAAGTTCAGCGGAAGGACCAGCCGATGTTTGATCAACTGATAGCGTTCGTCCCTGATCACGTTGTGAGAGGGCGCTATGATGTCGGCCTTGTTATCACGCAACGCAGGGAAAAATTCATCGTTCGAGTTGACATACCTGATATCCAACTCCGGATCAACGTCATACTTCTCCTTGACGAGTTCAATAAACTTTTTCTGAAACTCCTCCGGCGTATATGTCCCTTCCCAGGTCAAAATCCTTAGGGTTTCCGCAGAAGCTGAAGATATTGCAGACATCATAAGCAATATGCTAATAGCCGACAAAAGTATGAAGCCAATGGTTTTTACGAACTGTTTCATCATAATTCTTCCCCATTGTGTCAGTTTTTTAGTGTGGAAACCAGGTTTTTTTGAAAAAATCCGGCTTCCTGAGAAATCACTTCCGCTGTTTCAACGCTTTGTTCCAGAGCCGTTTAAGCCCTTTCCGATCCCGTTTTCCCAGTGGTTTCCACAGAATGCGGTGTTTTTCAAAATGGGTCGGATCATCAAGGTGGAACCGCTCGATCTCTTCGGGCGTCAGTCTGTCCCTGATCGTCGTGATGACCGGCGTATACCCCATCCCTCGGGCTATATACGTCTGATAGTCATCACTCAGGACATAGTTGAGCCATTCTTCGGCGATCTGTCTCAGCCTTGGTTTGTCCTCAAGAGTATGGCTGATCATGAAGCCGTCAAGCCAGCCGGTAGTGCCTTCTTTCGGTTCCGCGAACTTCCAAATCTCACCCATTTCCTTCAGCCTCGGAAAGCTGGTTCCCCATGATGTAGCCAGGGCCAGCCCCTTCAGGTCTTTCGGCTTGTCTAAGATTTTCCATAAAGAATGGGCGTTAACGGCGAGATAGGTGAGCTTTTCCATAAATTCCGGTGTATTAACCTTCATATAGTTTGAAATGTCATCCGGTTCCATCCCCATGGCCAATACAGTGATATTGATGTTATGCTGATACACGTTTCCGATGGTATATCTGCCCCTGAACTTCGGATCCCACAGGATGTTCCAAGTGTCGGGTGCTTTTGTCACAAGTGCCGTGTTGTAGGCCAGACCGTGAGGGCCGCTGGCCAGTGGAACCCCATAGACTTTTCCCGCTTCTGTAAAGCAGTCAACTCTCTGCAGAGCGGGAATGACATTTTTATAATTGGGAATGTTGTCCAGATTCAGCGGCAGGACCAGTTTGTGCCTGATCAAATGGTAACGCTCATTCTTGGGTACGCTGTGAGAGGGTGATATGACGTCAGCTTTGTTATCGCGCAGAGCAGGAAAAAAAACATCGTTTGAAGTGGCGTAACTGATATCCAGATTCAGATCAATCCCGTATTTCTCCTTTACCAGACGAACAAATTTCTCCTGATACTCCGGGGGCGTATCCCCTTCCCATGTCAGTATCCTCAGTGTCTCCGCAGAAGCCGAAGATGTTGCGGACATCATAAGCAACAGAGCTATCGCCGACAGAACTGTGAAACGAATTTTGTTTACAAACTGTTTCATCATAATTCCTCCTTTTGGGTTAGTTTTTGGTATGGAAACCAGTTTTTTTGCGAAATTACTTCCGCTGTTTCAAGGCTTTGTTCCAGAGCCGTTTAAGCCCTTTACGATCCCGTTTTCCCATCGGTTTCCACAGGATGCGGTGCTTTTCAAAATGACTCGGAGCGTCAAGGTGAAACCGCTCGATCTCTTCGGGCGTCAGTCTGTCCCTGACCGTCGTGGTGACCGGTCCGCATCCTGCTCCTCGGACTATGTACGTCTGATAATCATCACTCGGGACACTGTTGAGCAATTCCTCGGCAATCCGCCTCAGCTCCGGCTTGTCTTCAAGCGTGTGGCTGATCATAAAACTGTCAATCCAGGCGGTAGTGCCTTCTTTCGGTTCGGCGAATTTCCAAATCTCGCCCATCTCCCTCAGCTTTGGGATACCGGTGCCCCATGACGCTGCCAGAGCCAAGCCCTTCAGGTCTTCCGGCCTATCTATGGTTTCCCATAAGGAACGGGCATTAACGACGAGATATGTAAGTTTTTCCATAAATTCAGGCGTATTAAGCTTCATATAATCTGAAATATCATCCGGAGCGATTCCCATGGCCAATGCGGTGTTACTGACGTTATGCTGGTATATGTTTCCGATGGTGTATTTGCCTCTGAATTTCGGATCCCAGAAGATATTCCAACTGTCGGGCGATTTCGTCACGATTGCCGTGTTGTAAATCAGACCGTAAGGGCCGCGAGCTACAGGAACCCCGTAAACCTTCCCCGCCTGGGTACAGAAGTCGAGTCTTTGCAGAGCGGGAATGATATTTTTGTAATTGGGAATGTTGTCCAGTTTTCGTTTGATTAGCTGGAAACGCTCATTCTTGGGTATGTGATGAGAAGCCACTATGATGTCAGCTTTCCTGTCGCGCAGAGCAGGAAAAAGATCATCGTGCTCTTTAGCGGCCCTGACGTCCAGTTTCAGATCAACGCCATATTTTTCTTTTACCAATTTAATGAACTTTTGCTGATGGTGATCGGGCATGTAAGTGTCCCATTCCAATATCCTCAGTGTTTCTGTGGAAGCCGAAGATATTGCAGGCATCATAAGCAATAGGGCCATAGCTGACAACGCTATGCACCGAATTTTGTTTACAAACTGTTTCATGATCATTCCTCCTTTTGCTTTAAGTTTTGCTAATTTGCCGGGTAACAACAGGGATTCGGGCGTAGCCAAAGTACAACTTTGGCACTCCGGAACCGTTATAATCTGAATCTGAGGTGTAACATTAAACTCTGACAGGAAGCGACACGCTGACGATCTTCCACTTTGGATGATAACGGGCAATGACATCCTTGGCAACTCTGACCCACTGATTCTGGTCAGTGACCGTCGGTGAAGAGTAAAAAAACGCGATCTGAGCATTTCGGGGAACCTGATCGGCAATCATGTCAACTAGCATTTCCTAACATGTCAGGCGTTCCCTGGTCAATATAAAAACTCCGGTACCCGGGATTGACTTTTTTCATCACCTTTTGCAACACCCGATGGAGTCCGTCAGGTGAAACCGACGAAATTGCAATTGCATCATACCCCTTCTTGGCATATCTGCTGACATATTTCGCCTGTCCGGTCGTTTTCAGAAATTCCGTTGGCATTATCCCGGACGCTCACAATCTGAGTCCGGTCTGATTCAGTCAGCGTCAGTTCGAGAACGCGTTCACGGTCGTCTTTCAGAACCTCAAACGCATCACAGGCATTCAGCACAATATTGTTACTCATCGAATGGAAATGAACCGCGTCACCTCTGAGCGCGCATGTTGCAGAAAGATTCAGGCGTACTGAAATCCCGAGTTTGGCAAACTTCTTCTGCAATGGTTTCAATCACGCGCTGCAAGCTGACTTCATCATCACCCGCGACAGCATGTCCTATTTTGGAATAGTCCAAAATCAGACTGGTGACATGCAGCGCGCGGTCTGCCGAACGGTTCACCATTCTGATGGCTTTGTCCAACTGTTCTTCATTATGGTCGATTTCCTCAAAACAGTCAAGCGCGTCGTTCCATTTTTCATCAGGAATATCCTTTGATATCAGATCATGTAATTCACCCAGTTTGCCCGCGTTTTTTTCACACAGTGTTTCCCTGTCTGACATAACCGTTTTCAATGCCATTTTCGCGCTGATGAGCGCGTTCCGCATTTCATGTGCAAAACCGCCTGCCATCCGCACCTCAAGGGCCTGTTTTTCCAGTTTCATAATTCGGGTGTGCGCTTCTTCAAGCTGGCGAGTCCGCTTTTTAACCTGCTGCTCAAGATGTTCATTGAGCGCCTTCAGGTGCAGTTGGGTTTCAATCCGGCTCAGGAGTTCCTCTTTTATAAACGGTTTTGTCAGATAATCATTGGCTCCTGATCTGAAGCCGGCCACAAGATCGCTGATCTGATTTTTGGCGGTCAGCATCACCAACTGATTTGCTGACATACTTCGTATCCAGACATTCCGGGCATCATGACATCCAAAAGCACAAGGTCGAACCGGTGATTATGCTCAACAGCTTTAAGCGCGTCAACGCCGTTGCCGACCATGGTGACAGAATCGTTTTGCAAAGAGATCTGATTTTTCAAAACCTGTAGGTTAACCGGTTCGTCATCAACGATCAGGATGTTATGGAAACTTTCTGCCGCGCGGCCTTCAGCCGGCTCACCACATGTTTTCCTTCGACAAAGACAGGAACCGCGCAATCCGCCATTCCGTTAAGACATGGTAATATCCGCCTAAATAGCTGGGGATTGATCGTCCGGAGTGCAGTATTTCCGGTACAATGTTCCCTGTGTTCGGAAGACAGGCGGCCAAAGTACAACTTTGGCACTCTGGAAGTTTCAAAAACTCGTCTCCGGAGTGAATCGACCCGTTGCCAAATTACAACTTTGGCACACCGGAGGTTTCAAAAACTCGTCTCCGGAGTGAATCGGCCCGTTGCCAAAGTACAACTTTGGCACACCGGAGGTTTCAAAAACTCGTCTCCGGAGTGTCGAAGTTGGCAGTATACTTTCATAGTTTCAAAAACTTCAAAAGTCTTTAATTAATAAAGCATACCATTTTTCGGAATATAAGGCAAGTTCCCATATTTTCATCTGCGATCGGCAAATGGGACAAAAACCGCTGTTTGTCAGATATACAGTTTCCATACCATAATAAAAGCTGATCTGGACGGCAAAAATTATTTGAGTGTAATCAAAAATGGGCATCCTTCATTCGGGTTCTGACGGGCATTCAGTTTGTGAATCAGCCCCGCGATTTCGGAGACTTTACAAATTTGAGTCTAATATCGAAGATTACAAATCTGTAAGGAATCAGGTCCAAACAACTTTCCCATTTGGATGAACAGACTGCGCCCGCATTGGCAGGTGGCAGATGAAATGGTCAAGTTGTTTGGTCGCCGTTCCTAAGAAAGACTTTGAAGGATGCCCAAAAATGAAACATGACTCCGGCGACAACATACACAGATAAAAAACCGTGAACTCTCAAACGCGGAGACGCGGAGACCCGCGGAGAACGGAAACGGGCAGAAGCCTGTCAGTCCCCTCCGCGAAACTCCGCGGCTCTGCGTTTAGGCCTCAGAAAATCATATCTGCTTTATTTTGGTTACACTCAAATTATTTTTTGCACTTTTTCCGGCCTCCTTCATAGAATGCAGTTTACACTTTTTCCAACTTAAAGAAAGGCTTTGCAAGTCGTTCAGAACGATTTACAAAATCGTTCTACTGCAAAGTGTAAACGGGCATCCTTTATTTATGGGTTTACACCTTTAAATACCCGTGCAAAAATTTTGTGACATTTTTATGACATTTTATGGCATCCTTCATTTGTCGGTTTACACTTTTATTAAATAAAAATGATATTCAGTCTCTGAATCGGATTCTTATTTTCGGAAAAGAACAGACTGAAAAAAAGTTGAATTTCTTCAGATAATATGATACGCGGATTTTCAGAAAAACAGTTTCACAAGCTTGGATGGAAATCCGCAGACTGAAAATTGGAAATACGCAATCGGAATATCGGAAATTTCCGGGTATGTCAGAAAACAGTTTGCAGACGGTTTTCTGTCATCGGAAAAGGAGGAGACATGCGCCCCTGTGATTGTTAATGACAAAAGCTGGTCAGCGGACACCCCGGAAGCACAGAATCTGCACGGATTGTGGGTAAGAAACTTCCATGAAAAGGACTTTTCACCGAAGTAAAACAATTTTCCAAATTGTTTGTGATGGTTGGCTTGAACTCGGACTTTTCCCCGGGTAACTACAAGGATTGCACATAAGAAACTTCCATGAAAAGGACTTTTCACCCCCGGTGATGAAAATCTATTTTCATGGTAAAAGGATTGGCCCCGAAGTAAAACAATTTTCCAAATTGTTTGCGACGCCTGATCCCGATTGGCTGACCGGAAAACTGGCAGCGCCGGCACATGTTGAGAACGGGGTGAGACTGGCAAAACAAGGCAAAGTTAAGGCGGCACTCGCAGAATTTGACAAAGCACTGCGCCTTGATCCCGAACTGGAAATTTCCGCATCCGCCTGGGGAACCCTGTGCTGGCGAGGCAGCATCCAAAGGTTATGCGACCAGAGTGTCGGAAATGTGCGAAAAAGCCGTCGGACTCGCCTCCGAAGAGGAAACCCCTCGGATCAGAGTTTCACAAAATTCTGTGTAAGCGCTGGATAGAAACCCTGAAAGACTGCGAACCCTGACCATGGAGAGAATACGCAGGGAGCTGGGAATAAAATACGAAAGCACTTCCGGGTCGCTCCCCGCGGAGTGACACGGACTTATTCCCGGGTAACTACAAGGATTACACATAAGCTTCCCCTCTGCCTTTCAGGTCAGTTCTTTCCTGAAAGAAAACCGCTGGGCATATAAATTGTTTTCTTAGTAGAAGAGGATTAAGTGTGCTCGCCGGAACACAGAATCTACACGGATTGTGGGTAAGAAAGGATTGGGCGTGCTCGCCGGAAGCACCGAATCTACACGGATTGTGGGTAAGAAAGGATTGGGCGTGCTCGCCGGAAGCACCGAATCTACACGGATTGTGGGTAAGAAAGGATTAGGCGTGCTCGCCGGAAGCACCGAATCTGCACGGATTGTGGGTAAGAAAGGATTTGGGGGAGGCCGGTAATATGACAGCGGATAGAAGGATGAAACGGATATTCCCGGTCCGGTCCCCGGATCAGATATGACATCGGATTCCGGGATGAAACGGATATTCCCGCTTCGGATCAGATATGACAGCGGATTCCGGGATGAAACGGTTTCATCCTCCTATCCGCTTTCATATCCCCGGTTCTTAACCCTTAAATCCTTAACCCTTAACCCTTAAAATCCTTAACCCTTAACCCTTACAATTCTACAGTAGTCTCCTGCAACATAAGACTCGCCCCTTTTACGGAAGGAATTTTTTCCAGCAGCAGCCGGATCATATCCGCATCGGTTTTATTCTTTTTCAGCTTGACATGATAGGCATAATCAAGGCGTTCCCCCTGTTTCATGTCTCTCAGGGTGATCAGCGCAAAGGTTTTGCAGTAAGTTTTCAATATCTGCTCCAGTTCCGTTCTGTTCTCATCACTGTTTTCTATGTTAAAGCGCAGCATACCGTCGAAATAGCTTGTCTGTCCCAGAGGGGTGTAATGGAGAACAAACGCGATGCTTACAAACCCCGTTGTTCCCACCACCGCGATGCTATAAGCGCCCACACCGCATGAGATGCCTGATGCCAGTGCGGCAAACATGAAGAGAATATCCTTCGGATCTTTGAAGCTGGTGCGGAATCGGATAATGGCAAGGGCTCCGATCATTCCCAGCCCCCGGGCAAGACTGTCTCCGATGGCCTGCATCACAGTAGCGGCAACAATGGAACTGAGTATCAGCCCCTGAACATAGTTATGCGAATAGGAAAGACCCTTGAATGTTTTAATGTAAGCGATTCCCACCATGGTGGAAAGCAGAAAAGAGACAAGCACTGTATAGACAGCGGCCAGCACCGCTGGATCGGGTGAAGTGGTCTGAAGTATTGAGAAGTCGAGCATGTTATATTCCTCCTTATTGAATATCCCTCAGTTAAAAGAGGGTGAAGCCCCCCCTTTTGTAAAGGGGGGATTTCAATTACAAGTTAACCATCGCAACTCTTGAAGCTGCATCATAGCGGTGAAGCCCGAAAACTTCGGCAACACCGGTCATATATTTTGAAAAACTTCTTCTCTGGAGATCAAAATACCGGATCAGGTCAATCATCCAGAGCGGAACCTGTGAGGTGTAGCATTTCAGTTCAAGGATTACCGAACACCCGGGATCAAACAGCGCCTCAGTATCGCACGATACCATTTTCTCCTCCCGCGGGACAAGATTGTATCCGGTTTCATGCATGAATCTCAGGTCCATGTCAAACGTCACCCGCGCATAATCATCCACATCACTGACCCAGGCTTTCCGCACATACTGCGTCAGCACTTTGGGAGATGCATTGTAAGAGAAGACGGACCGTTCAAACAGTGCCCTGTTCTTTGCTTCCGCAGAAGCATCGTTTTTTTCACAGAATCCGGCACCCGGCTCTGTAAAGACTTTGTACCACTCCCTGTCCGTAACCGGGGCCCGGTACTTTCTGACAACATTCCCGATTTTCTGTTTTATCTCAAGAAAATAGGGCATCTCAGGATGATCTCCGTAGGAACGGATACGCATATTGAACCGGTTTTCAGCGCCCTCCATTCTTCTTCTCAGAAACAGATATCCTGGAGAATCAAAATAGAGATTGTTCACCCGGTAGAAGCCGCTTTCCGTCTGTAATGAGTATTTGTCCGGCGAACAATAGACCGATGCGAAATCCGAAACCGGTTCAATCAGTTCCCGCGGAATCGTATATTTCAGTTCATATCGCTCCAGCATGGGCGGCAGGTTTTTCTGACTTTTTCCTCTCATGGGATATCCTCCGTATTTGCGGAAATATGGTTTTTCAGGGGGTCTTCTGAAAGTCTGTCCGTCATGTTCATCAGCTCGATATACTGGCGGCGTATGAGATAACCGATCTGAATCAGCCGCACGCCGCTCTTCAGAATGCTTTCCCGTATTTTCAGAAGGATGAGGGGGTTGATGCCTTCCATTTTCATGTATTTCCTGAATGAAATCTCGGCATTGCTGTCACTTTTCTGACTGACGAGAATGCGGTATTGGGGAATCAGACGCTCCAACGACGTGGAAAGCTCTCGGACCTTTTCAGATACCCTCCTTTTTTCGTTTTCATATTTCAGTTTTTCCTTTAGATAGCTCTTTTTTCTGCGGGTTGTATCTTTCGTGCCGGAATCGCCAAACGGCAGGCTGAATCCCACTTCCACTGAAAAAGCTCTTTTCGGTTCATCAGAATCACCCGCATCATATCCGAGCTTGAAAAAATTGAGAAATCTTTTGTTTTTCGAGCGCTCAAGCATATATTCTGTCTCTGCAAGCTCGGTCTTCAGTCTCTGATCTCTCAGAGAGATATTGTCCGGATTCGGAACCGCCCGAAGGTCCGGAATCATCTCTCCGATGCGTTCCGGCCCGATCAGGTCTTTCTCATCAAACCCGATTTCAGCGGGATAACCGGCAATCGTTCTGATCTCTTCGGTAATGCCGTTTATTTTGTTATCGAGTTCCACCAGTTCCATCCGGAGGGCAACATACTGTTCCTCTGCCGAAACCAGCGTTCCCACATCAGATGACAGACCGCTCACACTCATTTTTCTGAGCACGGTGATCCGGTCGTCACAAACGGTCAGCAGTTCTTTTTTCGTGCTGATCAGTGTCCGGGTCTCAAGAAAATCGAGAACAAGCCCGTACCGATTTTGCAAGGCTCTGTTAAACAAGACCCTGTGTTCCGCCCTGACCGCTTTCCTGGATGTCTCGGCAACCTTGCTGCCGCATCGGATTTCATCCCGGGTTTTCGGATAGAAACGGAGCGCGTATTTCTGTTTTGCAATATCAAATTCTCCGGTTTCTGTCCGGAACTCAATTTTGTCAAAATACGACGTGCTTTCATACGCTGCCCCGTCAACATATCCCACCAGTTCCGCATGGTTTTGCAACTGGTGATCCTCCCGGGCAGTGGCCAGAAAACGGCTGATTGTCAGTTTGTCCGCAGCCTGTGCCGGCAGAGATGCCGAGAACAGGGCAGATAAGACATAAAGGATCGAGATAATCAGACAGGAAGAAATCCCCGGCCCTTTGCGAAAGGGGGGAGTATCTGACTGACATGCTCCTTCACAAAAGGGAACGCGTCCGACTGGCCGACATGCTCCCTCTTTTGCAAAGGGGGCCGGAAGGATTTCCCATCTGGTGTGTGTAATAATATTCTTCATAATGCCAACTTCACCTTTGCAAATTGTGACGGGTTACCGTTTCCCTGATCAAAACTGACTGTCAGCGTATCTGCTTCTCCGCCCGCGGCAATGCCCTCGGGCCGAAGCCCGTCAAAGGTTGCGATGCGGGCAACTTTCCCGGTATGCTCATCCATCTGCCAGATGCTTCCGGATTTTCTGCCAGCGGATTTCTCATCTGAGACTCCTGCAATATAAAGCGTCCCGTTGTAACGGAAAAGATCTGAGATACATTCCCGGGGCGATGCATCATCTGCTTTCAGCGACACGGTTTTCCACAAGGAAATCTGATCATCATCCGGTTTTCCCTTGCGGAACATCTCTTCCACCCTGTCGATTTTCAGAATCACGGAATCCCCGGATTTGAAAGGGGATTTGAAACCGAGATGCAGCGCGCCGGCATGATAAAACATTCCCTCAATATCAACGGAGCGATTTTTCATTCCGTCCAGAACAAACCGGGCCCAGTCTTTGTTCCTGTTGCGGTTCGCACTTTTCTTCAGCAACGCATACAGATCCGTCTTTCGGATGAGTTTGAAATTCTCTCCTTTTCGTTCCGCCGCGATCAGTAGCCTGCGGGATTTGCCCAGTTTGCCTTTTTTGTTCCGGCTCAGAGAAGATGCGATATAGACGGTTCCGTTGTCGCCGATAGCCGCGGATTCCATATCACTGATTTTTCCAAGCCCCCGGATCGAAGTTTCTTTCGTGATTTTGCCCTGTTTGTCCATCAGAAAGACCAGCGGCTTTTTGCCCGGCGTATCGTCACTGAGTATCATATAGCGGTCAATATCTTCCAGCCAGAGAAGGGCGGACGCTTCGATCTCCTCGGTGATCAGAGGCGTGAGGGATACGAGATCAGGTTCTTTTTTTTCAGAGGTCTCAGAGAGTTCCGGCGAACGGCTTTCCGCATATGTTTCTCCGGGCAGAAAGATTCCTTTTAAACGGGAAAGGAGCGTTGCTGTTTTCTGCTCGGAGGAACAGATCGATACTTTTTCCCCGAGAATAAACTGGTTGCTTTCAAGGATTCTGATCACGACTTCCCGCCCCCATGCCTGAATGTCAGGGTTCTTTCGCAGTCTCACCGGATATTCCACAATACGCGCGCCCACACCCACCACTGTGCCGGTCGTTCTGCTCGTCGAATCCGCCTGGGATGTGATCCTCACCTTTTTTCCCACTCCCATCCGGGTATATACATTTTCGTGAATATAACCTTTGACAAACGAGGGATTTTTGGTGTGCAGGGTCACTATGGGGGCAAAAGGCGCCACTTTTTCCCTCGGTTTGAAATTGACCGAACCGATAATGCCCGCTATCTGGGCATAGATATTCAGTTTGCCGTTTTCCTGTTTCAGCAGCGCAAGTTCCTTTTCGAGCTGTCTGACCTGTATTTTAATGGGGCTTCCGGATGCATTCAGGGATTTCTGAAGCAGCTCTGTCTGAATATTCAATGGCTTGACCGATAGCGCAAGCTCCTGCCTGAGACTCTCGATTTTCAGGGTAATGGGGTTGCTGGCCCCGGATTGGGCAATCTCTCCGAAACCGCTGATACTCTTCAGCCCGGAGGTGAGTTCCTTATTGAGATTGTACTGATTTTCAAGCTGCCGGATCTGATTTCTGATTTCGCTGGTTCGTGAGGCTTTTTCCGCTTTCAACTGCCTGATCTTCGAGCGTATCTCACCTTTGTTGACTCCTTTCTGTGCCCGGAGCTGTTCCAGTTGATGGGAAATATGATTGATCCGGATGGTCAGCTCGGGGCTGACAAGTTCCACAAGCATCTGTCCCTTGAGAACCGACTGACCCTCCACAACATTGATCCTCCGTATCTCCACCGGGCTTTCCGAACTTATCATGATTTCCCGTGTTTCGGCAATTCCGTGAAAACCGGTGCTTTCCTGCTCGCAGGTGAGTGTAATCAGGACAACCGCGCTGAAAGCGGTTATCCACACAATGCAGAGCAGCCATGCGGTTCCTGTCTGGTTTTTCATAATTGTTTCCTTTGTTGTCAGTTGACGGTTGACGGTTGACGGTTGACAGTTGTCAGTTGTCGGTTGTTAGTTGTCCGTTGTTAGTTGTCCACCTGTCATTCCGGGCAACACTGAAAAAATGGGACATTTTTTCAGTGTTGACCCGGAATCCACAGATTGAAAAGCTTGAGAATCCTGAGAGGGAATCACGAAACTTTTCGATCCCATCTCCACCTGTCATTCCGGGCAGCACTGAAAAAATGGGACATTTTTTCAGTGCTGACCCGGAATCCACAGATCGAAAAGCTTGAGA
>JAUCGI010000166.1 GCA_030378035.1 Desulfobacterales bacterium HSG2 | reverse complement strand
CTGTCCCCAACCCATTTGCCGCTGACTTTTTCGTTATGTTTTTTTATATCTTAATCAAACCTGAGGGGGTAAAAAATTGTGAAAAATGTAATCAAAGTATTTATTATGCTACTGCTGGTACTTCCCCTGATTATGAATGATTCAGGGATATCTGCTACGGAAAATCAGATAGTCCTGGTCACTCAGAAACATCAGGAGAGTCCTGCCGGAAAATTTCTGGATATGGTTTACACCGAGGCATTTAAGCGGCTGGGAATGATGTTCGTATATAAACAATACCCCGCCAAAAGAGCCTCTTTTATGTCGGATTCGGGAAAAGCGGATGGCGAGCTGTCCAGAATTCACAGTTACAACGAAGTCCATCCGAATGTCATCAGAGTCGGGGAACCGCACTGGACTTCCGGGTTTATCGCCGTGGCTGCTGATCCCTCAGTTCAATTGGACGGATGGGAAAGCCTGAAAAAAACGGATTACAGGGTTAACTACAGACGGGGAATCAAAGGCTGCGAGGTGAATCTGCCCAAAGTCGTCAGACCGGAAAGGCTTGAAAAACTTGACAAGGTATCCCGGGGATATAAAAAGCTGCTTGCCGCCCGGGCTGACATATTCATAGGTTCGGAAATGGATATGGTAAGCGTTCTGAAATCCGATGAGTTCGGGAATTCGGATTTGCGGATAGCCGGAGTCATGGAGAGATTTACCGGCCATGCGTTTCTGCACAAAAAGCACAGAGAACTTGTGCCGAAACTTTCGGATGTTCTGAAAGAAATGAAAAAAGGGGGACTCTTTGAAAAATATCGGAATACCGCAAAACTGATGACATATTTCAAAGATTAATACCGATAATTGAGAGATCATAAGTGTAAACTTTAGTAAGATTAAGAGCAAGTCCTAAGTTTGCACTTATGGTTGAAAAGTGCTGCGGAGCAGCTCTTTTAAATGCCGGTCAGTTTTGCGTTATGGTTGAAATGGGTTGTCCGGGGTATGTCAACCGAAGTCGTGAAGGCGACACTGGAAAAGGCAGGAGATACGCATCTGTTCATGGGCACGGGCTTGCAAATGTTCACATTGACTGTTTCTTTTCGCCGAACGGGAGAGCCGAGAGCCAGGCTTTCAAGGAAAACCAATGGTTTGAACACAGGAGGATATTAGGATGATCGGATTGGGAAAACAACTGTCAGGACAGAAGAGTACGATGAGATTCTTGGCCGGTTTCAGGAAATGCGGGATACAGAAGAAGGCTGTTATAATGATTTTATTTGTCACGACAATTGTTCTTGGCAGTTTTGGTGCGACGGATTATTTCAAGACCAAGTCTGAAATGGCCCTGGATATTGAGACATCATCCCGGATCGTGATCGACCGTCTGGCAAAAACCCTTGCTGAACCCGTATGGAATTTTAACATGGAAGAGACAGACAAAATTATCATGACAGAGATGGCCGACAAAAGAATCTTTGCTGTTCTGATCAGAGTAGAGGGGAATTTGGTGACGGCCCGGATGAGAAATGAGAAATGGGAAATTGTTCAGACAGACAAAGATATCTCCGGAGAGTTCATCAGAAAGCAGAAAAAGCTGCTCGTGGGAGATGAGGAAACAGGAACTGTCCAAGTCTTTTACACTTTCGAGTTTATGAGAGGGGCATTAAGGGACTACATGGTGACAGTCATCGTAAGAACTCTGATACTGGATCTGATATTGGTGGTTTTTCTCTTTGTAACCATCAGGGAAGGCATTGTCAGGCCGCTCAGGAAAATCATCCGGGATCTTGCCGACGCGGCCCGCGATGTGGAGTTCTCGTCAGGGCTGCTTTCAAAGACCGGCCTGCATCTTTCCCGGCTGGCCTGCGATCAGGCCGCGGCATTGGAGGAGACGTCGGCCGTTATCGAGGAGATATCCTCCATGAGCAGCAGAAACTCGGACAACGCGGAAATCGCCAATGATCTGACAAAGCAGACCTCGGCCGCGGTTGAACGGTCCGAGGTGTCCATGAAAGGGCTTGCGGACTTCATGGATGCGATTTCCCGGGCCAGCCATGAAACCCTCAGAATTGTCAGGGATATTGACGAAATCGCCTTTCAGACCAGACTTCTCGCGCTCAATGCCGCGATTGAGGCGGCCAGGGCAGGTGAGGCAGGGGCCGGGTTCTGTGTCGTGGCCGAGGAGGTGAAAAAACTTGCAAGCCGTGCGACCGATGCTGCCGGCAACACATCCGAGCGGATTAAAAGTATCATAAAAGAGGTGGAAAAAGGGACTGTCATCGCAAAATCAACCCGCGGGGATTTTTCAGAGGTGGTCGGCGCGACAGCAAAAACAAAATCCCTGATTGCCGGGATCGCATGTGCGAACAAAGAGCAGTCCGTGGCCATCAGTGACAGCAACAGGGCTATCGCGGAGATCGAGGTCATCACCTCTCAGAATGCGGCCGCTTCCCAGGAAATGGCGGCCGCCTCTGATGATCTTTCCGGATTGGCAACCGGAATGATGCGTTTTGTGAATGACCTGCAAAATCTTATTTCCGACAAAACAGTGAGTAACGGCCGGGCATTGAAGTCATCCTTGCGTGATGATAACAGAGAGTCGCTGCCAGCTCGGGAGGCGGACAGATTTGTCCAAAGCAGCAGGAATGAGAATGAAAATACTTCTGCGAATGCTGCATACATGACGCGGAAAGTGGGAGGAAACGGAAACAGGAAAAATCACGGATCTGCGAAACCTCTCATCCGTGAGAATCTTACGGACCCGATTCAGAAAGCAGAAGGCAACAATATGGCGAAAACCGGTTCAGTCAGACAGTTAGCTCTGTAAATGAAACAACCGGTGCCGGACTTTATTCGTAAGGAACTGGGAATAATTTCGGGTGTGTCCCACCTACCCCGTCATGTCATCCCGGTCAAACTGAAAGGCGACCATTTTTCGACTTCGGCGGCGGTGGATTCCGGGTCAAAACTGAAAAAATGTCCCATTTTTTCAGTTTTGCCCGGAATGACAGGGGAGGTGGGACACACCCATAATTTCTGACATAGAATCAGTGCATGACGGATGGGTGGCCATCGGAAGCACTGATTTTATTGAGTCCCTGGATTCCCAGACGCGACCCCGGTTTTTGGATGCATTCAAGGAAGTTAAATAAGGCTTCCCTGTCGGACTGTCGGATTTGCCGAATCCGAACTGGCAAAGGGAAATTGTTCATTATATTAAACAGCCATGAAAAAGTTTTACCCGATCATAAAAAACCGGATTTTGGAAAAAATCGGTTTTCGGGAGTCTGTTTTCATGGTAAAAAGGAGAGATTGCTTATGAAAGTGTTGGATTGGTATTTTAAGTCAAACCTGCTGATCAGAATTCTGCTCGGCCTGATACTGGGCGCGGCTGCGGGCCTGATTTTCGGTCCGAAAATTGTCTGGGTCAGTCCTTTGGGAGATATTTTTGTCCGTCTGCTGAAGATGATCGTGATGCCTGTGGTGATGTTTACCCTGATTGTCGGCGCGGCCAGCATTCACCCCGCGCGTCTGGGCCGGGTGGGTGCCAAGGCACTGGGGTTTTATATGATCACCACCGCTTTTGCAGTGGCGATAGGACTGATTATGGGCAATATTTTCCAGCCCGGAAAAGGCCTGGAGCTTGCCGGAGCGGCAAGCGGTTTCGGCAAAGCCCTGACCCAGCCTTCTCTGATTGAAACCCTGGTCAATATCATCCCCAAAAATCCGTTTAACGCGATTGCATCCGGGCAGATACTCCCGACCATATTCTTTTCTCTCATATTCGGAATCGGAATCGCATATCTCCGGGAAAGCGAGGATGAACGGGTAAAAGGTTCTGCTGACACCGTGTTCAGATTTTTTGAAGGCAGCGCGGAGGTCATGTACAAAGTGGTGAACTGGATGCTCCAGTACGCGCCTATCGGCGTCTTTGCCCTGATAGCGGTTGTGTTCGGCAAGCAGGGTGCGGAAGCTTTCGGCCCCCTCGGCATAGTCACCTTTGCGGTCTATCTGGGGCTGATGACCCATATGCTCCTTGTTTACGGAGGGGCGCTGGCCATCTTCGGCATAAACCCTCTGAAGTTTTTCAGAAGAGCCAAAGAAGCCATGATAACAGCCTTTGTCACCCGAAGCAGCGGCGGAACTCTGCCGGTCTCTCTGGATATTGCTCAGAAAAAACTGGGCGTTTCAAAAGGCGTGTATTCGTTCACCCTTCCCCTGGGCGCGACAATCAACATGGACGGCACGGCAATTTATCAGGGCGTATGCGCCATTTTTGTCGGATTTGCCATCGGAACGCCGCTGACCATGGGGCAGCAGATGACAGTGATTATGACAGCGGTGCTCGCGTCCGTCGGGACCGCCGGCGTACCCGGAGCAGGCGCGATCATGCTGCTGATGGTTCTGAACTCGGTCGGATTAAGTGTGGAACCGGGAACAACGGTGGCCATGGCGTATGCCATGATTTTCGGCATAGACGCCCTCCTGGATATGGGCCGGACCGCCCTGAATGTCACAGGCGACCTTACCGTGACATGCGTAGTGGCAAAAAGCGAGGGTGAGATTGACGAAGCCTGCTGGGAAGATGTCGGAGTCCCGGAAAAGGCTGTCAGTTAGGCATTGCCCCTTTGCCTTCAGGTGAGTGAAGCGGATTGCAGCATTGGTAAAGACGAATGACAACACTTTTTGGGCAGATCACGAATTCCGGGTCATTTTACCCCGGAATCCGCTGCCATAACCAGCAGTTTTCAATTTTCATAGGAGGCTTTATGTCTGAATTTTCAACGATACTGAAGAATATTCTCCTGTTTCAGGATCTGAGTGATCAGGATCTGGATGAAACGGCCCGGAGAATCACAAAGCGAACATACCGGCTGGGAGAATACCTCTTTCACACCGGATCTCCGAGAACAGAATTGTTCATCATTCAGTCCGGCGAAGTCGAGATCCTTCAGCATGTCGGTGATGTGCAGAAGGTCATTGCCCGGCTTGGTGAGGGGAATTTCGTGGGTGAGGGTGCGATGCTTGACGATGATCCGCACACAAATTCATGCCGCGCCGTGGTTGACACGGAGATTCTGACTCTGGAGCGGGATGCCATTGACGACATCTTTGAGAAGAGTCCTGACGCGACCAGAAAGATTCTGTCCCGGGTGGCCCGGGTGATCACCTATCGCCTGAAATATGCCAGTTTCGGGTATCGGAGCGCCGCCATTGGCGGCGGAAAGCAACGCATGGAACATGATCTTCTCGGCGACCGTGAAGTCCCGGCGGATGCCTATTATGGCATCCAGACCCTGCGGGCCTTGGAGAATTATGACATCACCGGCATTTCCCTGTCCCATTTTCCCACGCTGATCCGGTCGCTGGCCATGGTGAAAAAGGCGGCTGCCAAGGCGAATCAGAAACTGGGGGATCTCGACAAAGATATCGCCGAGGCGATCTGCGCGGCCTGCGACGAGATCATTGCGGGAAATCTGCACAGCCAGTTCGTGGTTGACATGATTCAGGGCGGAGCGGGCACGTCCACCAACATGAACGCCAACGAGGTGATCGCCAACCGGGCCCTGGAGATTATGGGCCATTCCAGGGGGGATCAGTTTGTTCATCCCAACAATCATGTGAACATGTCCCAGTCCACCAACGACGCCTATCCCACGGCGCTCCGGCTGGCCATACTCCTCAGTTATGAGGAACTGACCGAGTCCATGGCGGACTTGGCTTACGAGCTGAAACAGAAGTCGGTTGAATTCTCCGACGTGATAAAAATGGGGCGGACCCAGTTGCAGGACGCGGTTCCCATGACCCTGGGGCAGGAATTCGAAGCCTTCCGGGTGACCGTCAGAGAGGATATCCTGCGGACCAAGAATATTGTCACCCTGTTCAGGGAGATCAACCTGGGGGCGACCGCCATCGGCACCGGAATCACTGCCAATCCCGAGTATTCGAGTCTGGCAATCGAAGAGCTTTCACGCATCTCCGGCGTCGAACTGGTTCCTGCCGAAAATCTGGTGGAGGCCACGTCGGACATGGGTGCCTTTGTCACGTTCTCCGGAGTGCTCAAGCGGATTGCCGTCAAGATATCCAAAATCTGCAATGACCTGCGGCTGCTGAGCAGCGGTCCCAGGGCGGGCCTGAACGAGATCAATCTTCCGGCGATGGCGCCCGGGTCGTCGATCATGCCCGGCAAGGTCAACCCGGTCATCCCCGAAGTGGTGAATCAGGTGGCCTTTCAGGTCATCGGCAATGACCTGACTGTCACAATCGCTGCGGAGGCCGGTCAGTTGCAGCTCAATGTCATGGAGCCGGTCATCGCGTTCAATATTTTCCAGTCTCACAAAATGCTCACCCATGCGATGACGACGCTGACGCACCGGTGCATCAGAGGAATCACGGCAAACCGGGAGCATTGCCGGTATATGGCGGAGAACAGTATCGGCATCGTCACCGCCCTGAATCCTCACATCGGTTATGAAAACTCCACGCGGATCGCCAAAACGGCCCTGGAGACGAACCGGAGTGTCATGGAGCTTGTGCTGGAGGAGAAGCTTCTGAGTGAGAAGGAGCTGGAGGATATCCTGAAGCCGGAAAATATGACACGGCCGCGCTTCTGAACGAGAAATGAGAAACCGGTTTTTCTCTGAAGACCCGGTTTCTCAGGACAACCAAAAAGGAGGAGAGAGAATGAAAAAAATTTCGCTGGTAGTGGCAATTCTGCTGTCAGTCGCCCTGCCCCTGCAGGCCGGAGAGATTGAACGCATAAAGGAAAAAGGGGAGATTGTTGTATCCCTGAACAAGGGATATCCCCCTTTCTCCATAACCGAAGGCAAAGAGATCATCGGCCTGGATGCGGATATGGGGAGACTGATTGCGAATTATCTGGGAGTGAGGATGAGGTTTGTACTGCCTGATCTGTACAAAGATCAGATCCCCAGACTCCTGGCAGGCGAATCGGATATCATCATCGCCGCAATGACCAGAACGGTTGAACGGGGTCTGAAAGTAAACTTCACGGAACCCTATTTCGAAGTCAGTCAGGCTGCACTGGCGGATCGGAAGATTCTCGACAAAACCGATAATTCCTACTTTGATCTGGTGGATATAAAGAACATCCGTGTGGGAATGAAGGAGAATACCACCATTGAGAGGTTTGCCCGGGAGCTTTTTCCTGCCAGTTCGATCAAGGCGTATCCGACGCATCCTGATGCTGCGGATGCGCTTGTCAGCGGGAAAGTTGACGCAATGCTTGCGGATTCGCCGTTTGTTCGGGTATGGGTCAAGTCTCATCCCCTGCATGTGAAGAAGATCAAGCCTTTGCTGGTTCCTGTGACAAAGGAATATTACGGGTTTGCCATTAGAAAAGGGGACCCTGATTTTCTCAACTGGCTGAATCTGTTTATCACCCAGATAAAGACCGACGGCACCATGGCTCTGCTGAAACACAAATATTTCACCGAAATGGCCTGGCTGGGGATGGAAATGACGGGGGAGGCGAAACTGACAAAGGCTCAGTTGCTGAGAAACAAGTTCATCTTCAACAAGAACAAGATGCTGGATAAGAAACTGATTCAGGAGAAGGTAAAAGCAGGGGATGCGTATGAATAAAGCGGGTTCTGATTCTAACGGATTTTCTCTTGCTCCTGATCTTAATCAGGATTGAGAGTGGGGCGGACGGGGTTTGGGATCCCGTGCGAACCGTTCCGACGGGGCTGGACGGGGTTTGGAATCTTGCTCTTTATCTTGCTCTTTATCTTGCTCTTTATCTTGCTCTTTATCTTGCTCTTTATCTTGCTCTTTATCTTGCTCTTTATCTTGCTCTTTATCTTGCTCTTTATCTTGCTCTTTATCTTGC
>JAUCGI010000238.1 GCA_030378035.1 Desulfobacterales bacterium HSG2 | reverse complement strand
TCAAGTCCGAGCGACCTGGAAATGATCGAGTACGCGCCGCCGGCCCCGATTTTGATATTGGTTGTAAGGGAGGCCATTGACAGACCGGTACAGATGGTAACGGTTTTCGCTAACAGAATAATTGCCACAGCCCCTGCAAACCCCGCGTTGCCCACAACCCAGCCTAAGCGCAGATACATGATCACGCCAAGGATGGTCAGAACGTCCGGCGTGAAAACGCCGCCGAATGTGCTGAATTTGGAAGGGGGATTGTTTTTGCCGAATCGCTTTTTCCATATAAGAATTTTTTGCATGATATTTAAGGCATCCTTATTGATCTCCTGATTTAGTATCCCGTGAACTTGAACGTGAACTTAAACTTAAACGTGAACTTAAACTTAAACGTGAACGTGAACGTGAACGTGAACTTGAACATGAATGTTCGGGTTCAAGTTCACGTTTAAGTTCACGGACAAAAAGCGTTAAGTACCTGGCCATAAATTCTTTTGTTCCCACCTTTGTGCCTTTCTTTGTGCCTTTGTGCCTTTGTGTGAGATATGAAATGCCGAAAAACTTATGGCTAGGTACTTATAATCAGAATTTTTTTAAAAAATCTGGGCATCCTTTGTGTAGAACGATTTTGTAAATCGTTCCGAACGACCTGCAAAGCCGTTCTTTAAGTCGGAAAAAGTGTAAACCACGTTTCACCTTCTATGAAGGATGCCGAAAATCTGATGTAAGAAAAAACCTTTTCTTGTGTATCATTAATTGAATATATATCGGAGATAAAAACATAAAATAAATCGGTTGATTTGGTCTCCAGAACACAAAGCTCCCTTTTATCATGACAGCGATTCATAAATTTGTTCCCTCCTTGATATAAGAGATGGATGAACTTGTGATTTCATTGTACTGAAAAAAGAATACAATCAGGCTGAACAACGAATGTCAAGCAAAAAGAAGAACAGCGGCCCACATTCATTCCAGTGCCTCCAGTCTCCGGCCGCAGCGAAGAATGAAAGTCTTAACAGACTATTTTCCCAAAAAAGGGGGAATCCGCCGCTTGCAACAGAGCATGTGCAAATATCGGGAGCATTTTGCCTGTCCCCGACATTTTTTATCAGTGACATTTTTTATCAGGGAACAGTTCATAAAAAACTTGGCTTTGAGAGTCATAAATTTGTTGTTTTTTCATTTTGATTGTGATATGAATAGTGTTCTTGAAGTGAAAAGGTACATAAGAATTTTTTCTGAATAATAAAAACGAAGTCAAGAGCCTTATCTGCCTTTTCCATTAAGCACCAAATATAGTTTAATGTTGGCACGGACTTGAGTTTCCCGCATGAACAGTCAGGTATGGCTGGTTTGAATTTCAGTTCCGCAGATGGCTGCCATGCGGGTAAGTCGGTCTCAGGCATCTGATTACCGCGTTGTGTAAAGCAGCCGCTATGACGTGGACGTGAATGTTTACATGTAAGTTCCGTTCACGGGCATGGGATTTCGGAGTACTATTCGGCATTTATCTGTGTCCCGCTCCTGTTCGGCCTGCTGACGCGGCAATTCAGATCATTGTCGATTGGAAACCAGCCTCCGGGCGAAACTGTTCCGGGCAGGATTCGGTGAAAACCGAAACTTCCGAGGCAATCACTTTTAACAAGTTCAAAACTATCAAATTAAAATATGGCAATTGTCAGCAGTTGCTCATATTTTAAAGGACAGGTTGCTTATGCCAGCAGAAATGAAGATATATACTTGGAAAGGAAAGGACCCTAAAAGAAAAAAAAATTTCAAAGGGGAAATGGAAGCCACTGATGAAAGGATGGTGGAAAACTATTGTAAAAAGCGGGGACTTGAAAACTATGTGGTCAAGGAGAAACCCAAAGACTTTCTTGCAGATATTGCCTTTCTCCAGCCAAAAGTGTTGTCGAAAGATATTATGGTCTGGTGCAGGCAGTTTTCCACCATGATAGATGCCGGTCTTCCCATCATCCAATGCCTTGACATACTCTCCTCCCAGCAGGAAAACCCGACCTTTAAAAAGGTGCTGAAAGATGTTAAAACGACCGTTGAGGAGGGAAACACCCTTGCCGAAGCCCTGAAAAAATATCCGGATCAGTATGATGACCTTTTCTGTAACATGATTGCGGCAGGCGAGGCCGGCGGTATCCTTGATACCATTTTGCGGAGGCTCTCCGAGCACATGGAAAAGGCGGCAAAGCTGAAAGCCAAGGTAAAAAGTGCCATGATGTATCCCATCATCACCATTGTTGTGGCGTTTGTCGTGGTTACAGTTATCCTGGTTTTTGTTATCCCCGTATTTCAGGAGATGTTTTCCTCTCTGGGAGGAGAGCTTCCCGCGCTGACCCAGATGGTGGTGAATGCAAGCGAATTTGCAAAATCCAATATGCACTTTATCCTCGTCGGCATGGGAGTCGGAGGTTTTGCCTTTAAGAAGTTTTATGGCACTGAAAAAGGACATGCATTGGTGGATGACTGGATGCTTCTGCTTCCGGTTATGGGGATGCTGATCCGCAAAATTGCGGTGGCAAAGTTCACACGTACCATGGGCACCATGCTGCAAAGTGGGGTCTCTATTCTGGATGCGCTTGACATTGTTGCAAAAACCGCGGGGAACAAAACCGTTGAAGCAACCATATACGACGTCCGTGAAGGGATTGCGGAGGGCCGCACAATGGCCGACCCCCTCGGCGAAAGCGGGGTTTTTCCTTCCATGGTGTGTCAGATGATCTCGGTGGGCGAAGCGACCGGCGCGCTTGATGTCATGTTGGAAAAAATTGCCGACTTTTATGATGATGAAGTGGACGAGGCGGTCGATGGCATGACCGAAATGATCGAGCCGATGATGATGGTCTTTCTGGGCGGGATGATCGGAACCCTCGTTGTGGCAATGTATCTTCCCATATTTTCCATGGCTGGTGCGGTCTAAATCGGTTGACGGTTGACGGTTGTCAGTTGACGGTTGACGGTTGACGGTTGACGGTTGTCAGTTGACGGTTGGCGGTTGGCGGTTGGCGGTTTACGGTTGACGGTTGACGGTTGTCAGTTTACGGTTTACGGTTTACGGTTGTCAGTTGATGGTTGTCTGTTGTCTGTTGTAACGAACAAAAGACCCAACCGTAAACCGTAAACCGTAAACCGTAAACCGTAAACCGTAAACCGCAAAACCGTAAACCGTAAACCGAAAACCGTAAACCGTAAACCGTAAACCGTAAACCGTAAACCGTAAACCGACAAATAATGACAAATGACGATTTTTATAAAAAACTCAAATGGCTCACATTCTTCCGAGTTCTTTTTACGACCCTGCTTCTGGGATCGACCATTATTCTGCAGGTCAGTGAAACATCCTCCCTCCTTTCCAAACCGCTTTTGGGTCTTTATGGACTGATTGCCGGAATTTTTGTCCTTTCATTTTGCTACAGCCTGATATTGAAAATCGGAGTGGCTCAGATCAGCGCGAGAAAAACCCGCTTCTTTCTTCTCATTTTTGCATATATGCAGACCAGCATCGATACATTTGTCGTGACGCTGATCATTTTTATGACAGGCAGTTTTTCAAGCGTTTTCTCCTTTCTCTACCTTGTTGTCATTATCTATGTGAGCATGCTCATTTTCAGAAAAGGGAGCATGATCATTGCCGCGCTTTGCAGCATACAATACGGGGTTATGATTGACCTTGAATTTTACGGACTCCTTAATCCTTACGGATTTGAAGCTGCCTATTATTATCCCTGGAGTCATGTGCTCTTCAAGATCATTATGATCATGGTCGCGTGTTTTGCCGTGGCCTTCCTGAGCAGTCTCCTGGCGGAGCAGGAAAGAAAAACCAAAAAAGAGCTTCTGGCCATGGAGGATCACGTCAGGCGCGTGGAACAGATGGCGGCTGTCGGCGAAATGGCCGCGGGTCTGGCCCATGAAATCAAGAATCCGATTGCCTCCCTCAGAGGATCCATCCAACTGCTGAGAGAGGATATTCCTTATGATCCGGATCACGACAAGCTGATGCGGATTGTTCTGCGTGAAGCGGACCGTTTAAGCTCCCTTGTCACTGATTTTCTTCTGTTTGCAAAGCCCCCGGCCGGCAGGATGGAAATATTTGATCTGGGCGAAGCCCTGGCAGAAACCGCGGCGATCTTTGAAAAGGACATCATCTACCGCGGGAGAATATCAGTAACAACGGATATCGTTCCTGATATTCATATTGAAATGGACCCGGCCCATCTGCACCAGATTTTCTGGAATCTCCTTTTAAATGCTGCTGAGGCGATTGAAGACAGCGGAGATATCCGTACTGAAATGCATCCTCTGAGGAACAAACAGATTGACATCAGAGTCATTGACAACGGCTGCGGCATGTCAAAAGAGACGATGCTGTCGATTTTTAATCCTTTTGTCACGACAAAGCCCCATGGAACAGGCCTCGGACTTTCCATTGTTCACCGCATCGTAGAATCATACAACGGCAGGCTTGATGTTGAGAGTGAACCCGGCAGAGGAACCGTGTTTACTCTGAGGTTAAAATGCGTCTGACCCAGTTTTAACGATCCAGTGAACGTGAACCGTGAACGTGAACCGTGAACGTGAACGTGAACGTGAACGTGAACCGTGAACGTGAACCGTGAACCGTGAACGTGAACGTGAACATGAACGTGAACTTAAACTTGATATAACAGCGGATCGGAGGATGAAACGGATTCTCCCGGTCCGGCTGCATGCCGGGAATATGACGGCGGGGAGGATATCCGTTTCATCCTCCAATCCGCTGTCATTTTTACCGGGACCACAAAAAGCGTTGGAAACAGCAATGTTGGTTCCAACGGATTTTATGGTTCCGAAGTATGACAGCGGACCGGGGGACGGATATCCGTTTCATCCTGAAATCCGAATGTTCACGTTCACGTTTACGATCACGATCACGATCACGATCACGATCACGATCACGTTCGCGGGTAATCAGAAAAACAGGATGGTGTCAGTTCCCCTTATTTTGACGGACTCTCCTCTGTATCCAGATCCAGATCCTCGAACCATGTCAGAGGACTCGGCTGCCAGTCATCGAACGCGGTGGGAACCGCGTCCCGTCCCTTTATCACAAAGCGGCTCGTCTTTTCCGCAGACCGGGACGCGCACGGGGTTTTCATCCACTTGGTCGCGTCAAGGAGATTCGCGGGCATGAGCACCATGCTGGCGAAATCGCCTTCGGGAGATTCGATATAGACCGTGCCGTCCATGCCGAACTCGGAGGAGGCATCCACAAGACTGTCCCAGGACTGAACGAACGGCTCCGCAATGAGGCGGATGTTGCCGCCATCCCCTTCCCAGGCGTTGGCCACCACTTTGCTCCTGTTCAGAACAAGGATTTCCTGATTCATATTGACATCGCCGGCATCGTTTCCGCCCTTTTTGATGCTGGTGGTAATTTTGCTGTCCCACACATAAACCCTGTCTCCGGCCACCACTGTGATTTTGCCTTTCCCGGCATCCTCGGCGAGGGTGGTGATCTCGCTGTTGTCGGAGAGTCTCACTATGTTGCTGGCACGGATAAAAACAGTTCCCGCATCCCCGCCATTATGCTTGGATGTGCTTGCCGAGGAAATCTGAGCGCCGGAGCTGATATCAAGCCGGCCAGTATCCAACACAATGTCTCCGGCATGGCCTCCTCCCGATGTTGCGGTGGTGACACTGCTGTCATTCATCAGGCTGATGGAATCTTCCGCACGGATACCAATCTCTCCGGCATTCCCGCCCTGCCCTTCCGAGTTGCTCGCGGAGGAAATCTCCGCTCCTGTGTCGAGGTCGAGCCTGCCGGCTTCCAGCATTATCGTGCCTGCATTCCCGGGGCCGTGCGTGCTCACGGTAATTCCGCCGGTATCACTGAATGATATGTCATCCGCTTTGATGAAAATATTTCCAGCATCTCCGGCATACGCCTCGGTGCTGGTTGTTGAGGCATGGACTTTGCTCGAAAACTCCGTTTCACTGCTGAAACGGACGGATTCGGCGAGGATTGTCACATTTCCCCCTCTCCCGCCTCCCAATGACTCACTGAGGATATTCCCGCCGTCTGTAAACGAGATATCCCTTGCTTCGATAAGGACATTTCCGCCGTCACCGGCATCCGATGCATCCATCTTTGTGCCGCCGTAAATTCTGCTGCTGTCTCCGGAAACACTGAGGGATTCGCCGACTTGCAATGTCACATCCCCGCCCGCGCCGGTCCCCTCTGTCTCACTGGAAATCTTCCCTCCCTCTGACAGGGAGAGATTCGTTGCTCTGATGGAAACGGCGCCCGCGTCGCCGGATCCCGGTTCCTCACCTGTCGTGTCGGCAAAAATTCTGCTGTTATCGGAGACGCTGACGGATTCCGCAAAGACTCCGTCACGACCGGAGATTACTATGCTCCCTCCCCCGCCTTTTCCCTGGGAGTCGCTGAAAATATTGCCGCCATTGCTTAATGAGACCGTATCTGCCTGAATATTGGTGACACCGCCGTTTTCATCTCCGAGGGTGTCAGCTTCCACGACAGCAAAGCTGTCAGCGAAAAACTGCCCGCTTCTGATAAAAATATCTCCCGATTTTTCTCCGCTGGTTTTAATGACCGCATTGTCGGACAGCGTTATCTTTCCCAGTGTCTCGAAAGAGGAGACATCCGGAGCGGATTCGGTGAGAACCGCCTCGCCGGGAGATGCGACACTTGCAAGGTTAATCTGTCCCTCAGGGGCGCTGATCTCTCCGGAGGTTTTTCGGATCATTTTCTTCTCAAACACCGGGTTTCCGTACTCATCATACAAGAGGTCGCCGGCTTCGTCGTATGCCTGTTTGAATACAGGGTTCCCGGCCTCGTCATAAACGAGATTCCCATCATCATCTGTGTCCTGAACATATATCGGGTTTCCCTCCGCATCTGTCTGCACTCCTTGGTAAACCGTACCGTTCCTTATCTCGATATTTCCGCCGACAAGTGACACTGTCCGGCCTTCTTTCACCTGCAAACCGGACGGATGTGCCTGCCATTCCTGCTCGGTAATCTCCCCTCTGCCTTCGACAGAGATATCCCCGATATCGTTGTCCAGAAACCCGAAAGCACTCGGCGGAGCAGAAGAAAGCACATCATTATACTGAATTGCATAAAACCGCTCGTCTTCGCCCATCCGCAGATAATCGGCAGTGCTTACATGAAAAGACCCGCCGATATCCAGGGCAGCCTGCGGTCCGAACACCACCCCCGCAGGATTCAGCAGATACAGATTCGCGCCCGATATATCGGAAGTTCCTGACAAAGTGGAACGCAAAGTCCCGTCAATCCATGACTGCCCCCCTGTCACGCGGCTGATGATGTTTTGGATGGCAGGTGAAACACCGAAGTTCGCGGTTTCACCGGCATTGATATCAAACTGACCAAAACTGTGGAACAGATTCGCTCCAGCCTGCCGGCCGTATTCAGAACCGATGTCATAATCCGGCCCGGTAATCTGACCCGACGTTCCCATTGAGCCGTCCAGCGTAACCTGGGCGATGACAACAGAAGGCTGAAGACCGAAAAGACTCATCAAAGCGACAGCAATGATGAATTGTTGCAAAGTGTTTTTCATAATTCCTCCTTATAAATGTTAATGTTAACTTTTCTGCTCTTAACACATGTAAAACAATTTTTCAAATTGTTTCGCCTGTAAAACAATTTTTCAAACTTGTTGTTTCGCGGGCGGTCTCCACCTGTCATTCCGGGCGGCACTGAAAACCACCTGTCATTCCGGGCGGCACTGAAAAAATGGAACATTTTTTCAGTGCCGACCCGGAATCCACCGCCCCCAGGTCAGAAATGCCCACCTGTCATTCCGTGCGGTCCACCTGTCATTCCGTGCGGCACTGAAAACCACCTGTCATTCCGGGCGGCACTGAAAAAATGGGACATTTTTTCAGTGCCGACCCGGAATCCACCGCCCCCAG
>JAUCGI010000237.1 GCA_030378035.1 Desulfobacterales bacterium HSG2 | reverse complement strand
TTACGGTTGCCGGTTTACGGTTGCCGGTTTACGGTTTACGGTTGCCGGTTTACGGTTGCCGGTTTACGGTTGCCGGTTTACGGTTGCCGGTTTACGGTTGCCGGTTTACGGTTGCCGGTTTACGGTTGCCGGTTTACGGTTGCCGGTTTACGGTTGCCGGTTTACGGTTGCCGGTTTACGGTTGCCAGTTTACGGTTTACGGTTGCCGGTTTACGGTTGCCGGTTTACGGTTGTCGGTTAGCCAGTTTCCGGTTGTCAGTTGCTCGTAGCCACTGACAACCGTAAACCGTAAACCGTAAACCGTAAACCGTAAACCGTAAACCGATAAACTAAATTTTGTAAATGATCCGTTCATCCGTAATAATAATGTCAACATGCTTGTCATGGGACTGCATGGGAACCTGCTGAACGATCTGGTTTTCAAAGGCAAGCGCGACCTTCCGTGTGGTAATCGGCAGTTTGGGAATCAGCCTGTCGTAATACCCGAAACCTGAGCCGATCCTGGCTCCCTTTTCATCAAAGGCAATCCCCGGAATGATTGCGATATCAAGACGGTCAACCGGCACCATTCTGCACTTGTCCGGATCCGGCTCGGGGATGCCTCTTGGTCCCGGTTTCATGTCCGCCTCAAGATCGTCAATCTTCATCGGCGTTATTCTGTATTTCTCTTTGCTGAAAGCAGGAAGAATAACAATCTTGTCTTGTTCAAGGCATTTTTCCAATATTATCCGGGTAGGCACTTCACTGCCGTAATTCAGATAAAGCAGGGGAACCCTCGCCTCCTTGAAATTGGCAAAATCGAAAACTCGGTCTTCTATTTTTTTCCGTTTTTCAGACAGCTCCTCTTCGGAAAGTTCAGCCAGTGTTTTTATCATGTTTTCGCGTAATTCACGCTTTCTTTCTTTAATTTCCTCCGCCATAATTGTAATTCTCCAAGACCAGTCGTTCAGAAATTCGATAACAGCTCCGTCAGAACAGTAAATCTGACGCAGTTCGGCTATAGCCTGTTGGGAATCCGGAGTGCAAAGCTTGCTTTGCATGTACATAAGCGCTCCGGGATATCCGAGCAAAGCAAGCTTTGCACTCCGGACCGAAGTTTTCAACCTTCAGCTTTACATATAATCACATACCTGATCAATGTCAACTTGCAACAATTATTGACTAAACAAACTGTTTCTGATAAAAATCCAATGAGTGCGACCAAAACAGAGCAGATCGTCGGACTGATTTTCAAAGGCTCACAGAAATCAGCGGCCGAATAATCTGACATGATGGCTTTCTGCACCATTTGGGTTACACTCAAATCCAATTTCATACTTACTGTTGGATCAATGGCAGCAAGTCAATTTTGCTAAGGATAACATATTCGGAAATATAGGTATTATTATGCTGGAAATCAAGTTTGTAAGACAAAATTTGTCAGAAGTTGAAAAATCGCTTTCGACCCGCGGAGATACCGCTGATCTTGAAACTTTCAAAAATTGCGATGCCGCACGCAGAAAAACGCTGCTTGAAATTGAGGATTTGAGACACCGCCGAAATGTGGTTTCCGATCAGATTGCAGACATGAAAAAAAAGGGGGAGGATGCTGAAAGCCTTGTCCTTGAAATGCGCGAGGTTTCAGCCAGAATCAAGGAGCTGGACAAATCCCTGTCAGAAAATGAGGAGATCATCCGCAACATCATCATGGGACTTCCGAACATCCCCCATGAATCGGTTCCGGTGGGAAAGAATGAGTCCGACAACCCTTTGCTAAAGCAGATCGGAAAGCCGCCGGAGTTTGACTTCGAACCGAAACCCCACTGGGAGCTGGGTGAAAAACTCGGCATACTCGATTTTGAGAGGGCTTCCAAAATTACCGGCGCACGTTTCCCGCTCTATCTCGGCATGGGATCAAGATTGGAGCGGGCGCTGATCAATTTCATGCTGGATATTCATACCACAGAACACGGATATAAGGAGATACTGCCCCCTTTTATCGTCAACCGCCAGACCATGACCGGCACGGGCCAGCTACCCAAATTTGAGGAGGACCTGTTCAAGTTGGAGGGCTTGGAGTATTTTCTGATTCCGACTGCCGAAGTCCCGGTTACCAATATTCATCAGGCCGAGGTCCTGAACGAAGATCAGCTTCCGATTCGTTACACCGCTTATACGCCGTGTTTCCGCTCAGAAGCAGGCTCTTACGGGAAGGACACCCGCGGGCTGATTCGTCAGCACCAGTTCAACAAAGTGGAACTGGTCAAATTTTCCAAGCCGGAGACCTCTTATGACGAGCTTGAATCCCTCCTGGATAACGCGGAAATCATTTTAAAACGCCTTGAACTTCCTTACCAGGTTATAACACTTTGCACAGGGGATATCGGTTTTTCCGCGGCAAAGACGTATGATATCGAAGTCTGGATGCCCGCGCAGGGGGTTTACCGGGAGATCTCATCATGCAGCAATTTTGAGGACTTTCAGGCACGGCGGGCCAATATTCGGTTCAAAAGAAAAGGGAAAAAGGGGACAGAACTGGTCCACACCCTGAACGGCTCCGGCCTCGCTGTGGGGCGCACCTTCGCGGCGATCCTTGAAAATTATCAGCAGGCGGATGGCTCTGTAATTATTCCACAGGCCCTGAGATCCTATATGGGCGGAGTGGAAAAAATATCGTAAAAACTTGTAGCTCAACAAACTCGTTCCCTGTCCGCACGGCCAAGACAGGGGCGGGAAATTATTTGGGTGTAACCAAAATAAAGCTGATTTTCTGAGGCCTGAACGGAGAGAACGCGGAGTTTCGCTGGGGAGGCTGACAGAATTCTGCCCGTTTCTGTCCTTTGCGGGTCTCTGAGAGTTCGTGTTTCATTTTGGTTACTCAAATTATTTAGTCACAGTGGCTATCAGTTTAAGCCGGGCACCTTATACCAAACCACGAAAAAAACACGAAAGAACACATCTTTCGGCATCTTTCATAAAAGCTGAAAGTAGTTTACACTTTTTCTGACCCGCGGAACAATTTTGCAGACTGTTCCGAACGATTTGGAAAATCGTTCTACAGCAAAGTGTAAACTGACAAATGATACTTCACACTTTTTTTGAAGAATAAACTCATTCGCGTTTATCCGCGTTTATCCGCTTGTCAACTGGCAAAATGAAGGATGCCAAAAATATTTATGCCCGCACTCGGGTCACAGTTCCCCGTTTCGTGTGCTTCGCTTATTTTGCTTGTTTTGTGTGTTTCATGGTCAATCGTTCGGACATTTTTCATGACATCCGACTTTCCCCGTAAAACGGGGAAAAACATACCGGAACAGCGCGTTCCCGGAATCCCCGCTTTGCAGGCATTCCCGAGAATGTGCATGAAAATGTCCGAAGTATTGATGGTATGAATTATTAAAAAAAAACGGCATCTTTCATAAAAGCTGAAAGCAGTTTACACTTTTTCTGACCTGCGGAACAGTTTTGCAAACGATTTGCAAAATCGTTTTACAGTGAAGTGTAAACTGACAAATGAAGGATGCCAAAAAAATGTCCCGCTTTCAGTTGGTAGCCGTCACAGTTACTTAGGAATCAGGTCCAAACAACTTTCCCATTTGGATGAACAGGCTGTGCGCCCGCATTGGCAGATGAAATGGTCAAGTTGTTTGGTCGCCGTTCCTTAACAGAAAGATTAGACCTATGAAATTAAAAGATTTTCCAAAAGAGATGCAGTCCTGTCTGATCCCTGAGCAAAAGGGTGAGATGGTTTACCGCTGTCTCGGGTGCGGTAATATGCATGGTATTGAAAAGTTGCTTTACACCTGTCCGAACTGCGGCCAGGTGCTGCTGATTGATGACAATCATTTTGACCGTCTGAAGGAGACTCCGGGGGAGGTGTGGCGCCGGATTTTTGATTATCGGAGGATGCTGAAAATTCCGGCTCTGAAGGGGATCTATCTGTATCATGAATTTATCGGACCGGTCATCCCCCTTGAATCGGTGGTCTGGCTCGGTGAAGGGCATACGCCGATGGTGGAGGCCAACGGGTTCATGCAGGAAAAGGCCGGCGCGAGATTTTACTTTAAAAATGACGGTCAGAACCCGAGCGCGTCATTCAAAGACCGGGGAATGGCGAGCGCGCTGAGTTATATCAATTTTCTAATTCAGACCGGGCATGTTTCCGATGTTTTGGCAATATGCGCTTCCACCGGGGACACTTCCGCTGCTGCCGCGCTTTACGCGTCCTATCTGAAGCCGCACATCAAATCCGCTGTTCTTCTTCCTTATAAAAAGGTGACGCCCCAGCAGTTGTCCCAGCCCCTGGGAAGCGGGGCAGATGTTTTTGAAATTCCGGGCGTGTTTGACGACTGCATGAAGGTGGTGGAAAACCTGGCAGAGAATTACAATGTGGCTCTCCTGAATTCCAAGAACGCCTGGCGGATTCTGGGGCAGGAGTCCTACTCTTATGAAATTGCACAGGATTTTGAATATGACATGGATAACAAGGTCGTCATTGTTCCCATCGGAAACGCGGGGAACATCACCGCTGTGATGAGCGGATTCCTAAAATTTTATGAAGCCGGCCTCATCCGAACCCTGCCGAAAATCATCGGTGTGCAGTCCGAACATGCCAACCCGGTTTACCTTTATTATCAGAAGCCGGAAGCAGACCGGAAATTTGTTCCGGTAACCGTCAAACCGAGTGTGGCCCAAGCCGCCATGATCGGCAATCCGGTCTCCATGCCGAGGGTGATTCATCTGACAGACATTTATAACCGGAAGGCAGGCGGACAGAAAGTATTTGTTGTCGAGGTGACAGAGCAGGCGATCATGGACTGGGAACTGCTGGCAAATCATAACGGGCATATCGCGTGCACGCATGGCGGCGAGTCCCTGGCCGGGCTTGTGACCGCACGGGAGCAGGGGATGATTGAAAAAAATGATGTTGTTGTGCTGGATTCAACAGCCCATGCCCTCAAGTTCGCGGGATTCCAGGAGATGTATTTTGAGAACAAATTCCCTGCCGAATTTGAAGTCTCTCCCAAGTCGGAGCTTGTGAACACGCCGGCGCTGGTCCGCCCGGCTGACCTTGAGAAACTTCCGGCACCCGGCAAGCCCATTGAAGGTGAGGATTTTGAGCGGTTTGTGAAACGGACGGCTGAGGAGATTGCCGAAAAATTGGATTTGAAGGTGATTAATGCCTGATGAAGCGGGCTATCCGGAGTGCAAAGTTTACTTTGCAGGTTATCCGGAGTGCAAAGTTTACTTTGCCCGCGGTGCCAAAGTTTACTTTGGCTCGGCATGGTCATCAAATTTCACACTAATGGAATTGCTGACTATAACGAATTTAGGGAGGCCCTTGCCCTTGCTACCCAAACTCGCACTCAGACTCAGACTCAGACTCCGGGTGCAAGTCTGATTTCAGACAAAGAGCGGCCTCTCCCAAAAGCGTTATAACCAGTGAAATTGTTACAAAAATGTCCCGCTTTATGTTAACAGCCTTTGTTTTGTCAGGCGATAAAGACTAAAACAAAAAAAAACGGTTATCCGGAGTGCCAAAGTTTCACTTTGGCAACGGACAATCGGAGGATTTCCATGGATACAGAAGAAAAACTGAGGATTTTAATCCTTGAAGATAACAAAGCTGACACAGAATCGAATAAAACGGAGCTGAGGAAAGCCGGGTTCAGATTCACCACAACAGAAGTGACAAAAGAAGAGGATTTTGTTGAGGCGATTGAAAATCAGGATTTCGATATCGTTCTGGCAGACTATTCACTGCCTGGATATGACGGCGTTTCCGCATTAAAGGCGCTGAGAAAAAGACACCCCTGGGCCCCCTTTATTTTTGTTTCGGGAGATATCAGGGAGGGGCTTGCGGTTCAGGCGCTGAAGCACGGCGCAACGGATTATGTGTTCAAACACAAGGTGAACCAACTGCCTCACGCGGTCGAACGGGCGTTAAAGGAAAAGAGGGCGGAGGATAAGCTCAGACGGCTTAAAACGACGCTGGACGCCACCCTGGACTGTATTTTCATATTCGGCACAAAGGGCTTTCAGTTCTCCTACGTCAATCAGGGCGCCGTCAGCCAGGTGGGATATGCGCGGGACGAATTACTGAGGATGACACCGCCGGAGCTTATGCCGGAATTCGATGAAAGCAGCTTTTACAAACTGGTCGAACCGATGCTGAACGGCACCAGGGAGGCCACCCTCTTTGAAACGACGCTCTGCCACAAGGAGGGTGCAATGATTCCCGTGGAAATCTTTTTGCAGTTAATCGCTCCACCTGACGAACGCGCTCGTTTCGTGGCCATTGTCCGGGACATTGCCGACCGGAGACAGGCCGAAAAAGAGAGAGCCAATCTCCAGACCCAGCTCCAGCGGGCCCAGAGGATGGAGTCCCTGGGTACGCTGGCAGGAGGGATCGCACATGATTTCAACAACATCCTGACGATTATAGACGGGTACGCGGAAATAGCGCTGATGCATCAGCTTCCCGCATCTCATCCGGCCCGGAGCAGTATGGAGGAGATAATCAGCGCCACCCACAGGGCCGTGGAATTGGTCCACCAGATCCTTGACTTCAGTCGGCAGAAAGATCATGAAATGGTGGAAATCAGGGTCACGCCGATTGTCAAAGAGACGATCAAGCTGCTTAGGGCGTCTCTGCCGGCGACCATTGAAATTGTTCATAAAATAACAGCAAAGTCGGATACGATTATGGGAGATGCCGGCCGGATTCATCAGGTGATGATGAATCTTTGCACCAATGCAGCTTACGCCATAGGCAGGGAAATCGGTATTCTGGAAATACGCGTGACGGATGTGAATGCGGATTCCTCCCATCCGGATTTGGCGCCGGGACATTATCTCAGGCTGAGCGTAAGCGATACAGGTCACGGCATGGAACCCTCGGTCGCGGAACATATTTTTGAACCTTATTTCACAACCAAACCGGTTGGGAAGGGAACCGGGCTTGGCCTTGCCGTGACTCACGGGATCGTCACGAGCTTCGGCGGAACGATCAGCGTAAACAGCGAGCCGGGAAAAGGAAGCGCTTTTGAGGTGTTTTTTCCCATAGCTGAGAGCGAGGCTGAACCAGAAGCTGAAATCTCTCCGTCCTTTCCCGGAGGGACGGAACATATCCTGTTTGTCGATGATGAGAAAAAAATTGCCGAGATGAAGAAGCTGATGCTGGAGGGGCTGGGGTACAAAGTCTCTGCAAGAACCGACAGCATCGACGCTTTGGAAGATTTTCGTTTGCACCCGGAAGCTTATGATCTGGTTATCACCGACATGACCATGCCGATACTGACCGGCGACAAGCTGGCCCGGGAGCTTATGCGCATCCGGCCGGATATTCCGGTTATCCTGTGGACCGGCTACAATAAACAGATTACAGAAGAAAAGGCTAAAAGCATGGGAATCCGGGAGCTTCTCATAAAACCCGCTCCCATGCAGGAAATCGCACTGGCCATCCGGAGGGCCCTGGGGGATGAAGTTTTCTGATTATAACGGACTTAGGGGCACCTTGAACTTGAACTTCTGTGTACAGGACAAAAAAATCCGGATGCCTGAAAAACGGGCATCTGTCATTCCGGGCGGAAGTGCCGGGAATCGTTCCCTGAGCCTGTCGAAGGGGATTCCCGGCACTTCCGACCCGGAATCCATTTTTTGTCCTGTACTCAGCTTGAACTTATAAGTACCTGGCCATAAGTTTTTTGGCATTTCATATCTCACACAAAGGCACAAAGGCACAAAGGTGAGAACAAAAGAATTTATGGACAGGTACTTGGCCATAAGTTTTTTGGCATTTCATATCTCACACAGAGGCACAAAGGCACAAAGAAAGGCACAAAGGTGAGAACAAAAGAATTTATGGACAGGTACTTGGCCATAAGTTTTTTGGCATTTCATATCTCACACAAAGGCACAAAGGCACAAAGCAAAGAACAAAAGAATTTATGGAAAGGTAATTGACTATCAGTTTTTTGGCATTTCATATC
>JAUCGI010000200.1 GCA_030378035.1 Desulfobacterales bacterium HSG2 | reverse complement strand
CTGAAGATGAAGTTTTTCAAACTTTTGTGTCGGAGGTAAAAGTTTACACTAATGGGTTTTTGGATGACAGATATTTCAGCATGATGGAAAGTCATAAGTATCCCACCAGAAACTGGGTGTAATTCAAGACTGTCGGTAAACGATTTTAACAGGGTTGCAACCTGCTGATATTTGTCAGTCTGTTGGAAATTACGAGCGTGCCCCATCTGTCCCATTATGTCGCTCTGGTCAGAACCAGTTTCAGACCGGGATCCTTCGTGACAGTAGAAGTGGATTCCGGGTCAGAATTGAAAAAATGTCCCATTTTTTCAATTCTGCCCGGAATGACAGGTGGAGGTGGACCCAAAATTACACCCCAGAAACTCGAATTTCTGCTGAACTATGTCGGTTCAAAATATCTGAAAGTGTATGTGCTGATGAACGGGTTGTCAGGCAGAGCACGACAACGCTGAAATGCCTTGCGCCGGTCTTTTGCGGGTGGGAAATGAAAGTTGCGGTGTAAGGAAGGATGAAAGATTGTCAGACATTCAAAGTTTTTGAAACCTAGTGAGTTTTTTTCGGAAATTTATGATTTATGATTGACATACAGAAATACCTGTGAAATAAAAAATATAGTTTAGATGCTATTTGCATCCTTCACTTTCCCTGTCAGACTCGCGAAATCAGATACGGACGCATCCCCTATGGAATACGGTAATATTTCCGTATTTCACAACATCGGGCCAGCATCCGGAGTGCAAGGTTTACCATCCGGAGTGCAAGGTTTACCTTGCAAGTGATGCCCGAAACAGTGACTCGCAAAGCAAGCTTTGCACTCCGGATTCCGGATTCCGGATTCCGGATTCCGGAGTGCAAGGTTTACCTTGCAAGTGAGGCCCGATCCGGATTCCGGATTCCGGATTCCGGATTCCGGATTCCGGATTCCGGAGTGCAAGGTTTACCTTGCAAGTGAGGCCCGAAACAGTGACTCGCAAAGCAAGCTTTGCACTCCGGATGAATGAACTTTGCACTCCGGATGGATTGGGTGTCAAAAAGTGGTTGACATGCTCTCTGCTTTCTGGTATCAAGAGATCGATGGCCGGCTTCTGCTCACGCACAAAGCAAAGCTTTGCACTCCGGAACGGAAAAAAAAGTTCTTGACAGGGTATTTGCTGTCTGATATAAGAGTAGTTAACAATTAATCATTTCCAAAACAAGGATGTCCACATGAAAAAAGCAATAACATTTTTTATTCTTTTGGTTATCATTCTTACTGTTTCACCTGCAACATACGCGCAGGATCACGCGTACCCGGATGCGGCCTGGACACCTGTGCCCACAGGCACCGAGTATCTTTCGGGAATATGGGGAACTTCCGGTTCGGATATTTTTGCCGTGGGCGATATCGGGGTCGTTCTGCATTATGACGGTAAGGCCTGGACTCCCATGAGCAGCGGAACCCATAATCCTCTTTCAAAGGTGTGGGGCAGCTCGGGCAATGACGTTTTTGCCGTGGGATATGAAGGGACAATCATCCATTATGATGGCAGCCAATGGGAGGCCATGAACAGCGGCACGGATGAGATACTCTTAGATGTGTGGGGGAGTTCCGGTTCTGATGTGTTTGCGGTTGGGGAACATGGGACAATTCTGCATTACGACGGTGTAAGATGGGAAGCCATGAACAGCGGCACACAGGATGTTACGCTTCACGGCGTGTGGGGAAGTTCCGGTTCTGATGTGTTTGCTGTGGGAGACAATGGGACAATCCTGCATTATAACGGCTCAGGATGGAGCCTTATGGACAGCGGTGAGGATAAATCACTTTACAGTATATGGGGGCGTTCCGGTTCTGATGTGTTTGCCGTGGGAGATGAAACCATCCTTCATTATGACGGGAGAAAATGGTCTTTGGAATGGTCTTTGGAAAAGGATGTAAGCAGCAATATAGAATACATAAGATTCCATGACCTGTGGACAGGCCCGGGTTCCCGTGTTTTTGCGCTGGGGGATGGCGGAGATAAGATAGCAGGATATACAGCAGAATACGACAGCTCCGAATGGATATTCAAGGAAACGGAGTGGAGGTTTTTAGGCATCTGGGGTCACAGTGCTGAAAATGAAATCGGGGCAGAGCTTTTTGCTGTGGGATACGGCGGCGTGATTCTGCATTATGGCGATTCTGAATGGACTGTCATAAGGCAGGGCATAGATGAAAAACTTACAAGTATATGGGGAAGTTCGGAAACTGATATTTTTATTGTGGGTTACAACGGTACAATTCTGCACTATGACGGTACAGTATGGACACCAATGAACAGCGGTATAGACACGCATGTCCAGGGGGTATGGGGGAATTCCGGAACCGATGTCTTTGCTGTTGGCAGCTACGGTACAATCCTGCACTATGACAGTACAGCATGGACACCAATGAACAGCGGCACGGATAAAAGACTAAAGAGTGTATGGGGAAATTCAGCTACCGATGTCTTTGCTGTTGGCGACTCCGGTACAATCCTGCACTATGACGGTTTCACATGGACTCCCATGAAAAGCGGTACGCGTCTATGGCTTATAAGTGTATGGGGGAGTTCCGGAACCGATGTTTTTGCTGCGGATTTTTACGGCAAAATTCTGCACTATGACGGTTCTGCATGGGCTTATATGGACGGTGTCCATACTGACCATAATTTCATAGATGTATGGGGAATTTCAGGCAGCAATGTCTTTGCCTCAGGCAGCAAAGGCACAATAATGCACTATGACGGTGCGGTGTGGTCTTCAATGGATACCGGCGCTGAAGAAATACTGACCGATATTAGCGGGTGCTCAGAGTCCGACATCTTTGCTGTGGGCGGTAAAGGCACTGTTCTGCATTATGACGGCACAGCATGGACGGAGATGAACAGCCTCACAAATATTTATCTGCGTTCTGTCTGGGTGCCGCAAACCTCTGCCGGCCCGGGATCAGACATATTTTTTTCAGGAGATTACGGAATGATCAGGCATTTTCGTTATTCAGCCCTGGGACTGACCTTCCCGGGCAGTGTCCGGGAAGGTGAGAATACTGTCCGCGGAGAGGTGCGGGTCAGGGACGCTGTGACAGATGATCTGACAATAAGTCTTGTATCAGGCGATCCTTCGGAAATAAGCGTGCCGGAAACAGTTGCCATCAGCTCAGGGAGCACTTCCGCATCCTTTGACATCATAATTTCAGATGACAAATACCCTGACGGTACTCAGCAGGTTTCTGTTACCGCGTCTGCCCGGGGTTATTTTTCATCCAAAACCGTCATCCCGGTTCATGACAATGAAACATCGGTCATCAGGGTAAATCTGCCCCCGGATATCAGGGAGGGAGACACCGGTATTACCGGGGAAATAAAACTATGCCTGCCTGACCCGGAGTGCGGTGATTTGTCCTGCGATTGTATTCCTGTTACTGCTGCAAAAGACATCAGCATTTATCTGAGCTCGGATGACGCATCGGAGATAAGTGTTCCGAAACAGGTCATTGTTCCTGCCGGGGAATCGGGCGCTCTGTTTGATGTGACCATTGAGGATGATGAGGATATTGACGATATCCAAAGCGCCTCGGTCAGCGCATGGGTGGACGGATGGCCTGAGAGTAACAAGGTTCTGACTGTTCAGGACAATGACAGATATCTTATTTCCGTCACGATTCCGAATAATATGACAGAGGGAGATCCCGTGATGAAGGGAACTGCATATCTTTCCGAGCCCTTTCCCTCTGATGTGACAATCTCCCTTTCATCCGGCGACACATCCGAACTTGTCGTCAGCCCTTCCATGATAACGGTTCCGGCAGGAAGCATATCTGCAGATTTTGAGATGACTGCTCTTGAAGACGGCATGCCTGACAATGACCGGATTGTTGCGCTCAGGGCTTCTGCCCCGGGCTGGAAATCGGCAGGAGCTGCTGTCAGCGAAAGAAGTGCCGAACTCAGGGCATATCGTATGAATTGGAATCCGGCAGATGCTGCTGTCAGAATCCGGGATGCTGACCAGAAACCGATTATCATGCGCCACAGACCTGATTTTGAGGCTGTCTGGGGAAACTCGGGAACAGATATTTTTGCCTTGGGTAAATACAAATCAGTCCTGCACTATGACGGCTCGGAATGGACATCCATGTACGGCGGGACAAAAGGCTCTCTTCATGGTGCATGGGGGCATGCAAGTGAGAACGGACTGAGAACCGGGGTTTTTGCCGTAGGAGGCAGGGAGTGCATAATCCTTCATTATGACGGTAAAGAGTGGCTTCCGATGGAGGCAGGTTCTGACGCAATATATCCTATTCTGTGGTCACTTTCAGATGTATGGGGTTATACAACTGAAAACGGACTTGAATCTGAGGTGTTTGCAGTGGGCCTGTACGGCAGAATCCTCCACTATGACGGCAGTAAATGGCTGCCCATGGACAGCGGCACTGACCAGGATATCGAAGCTGTATGGGGTTGTGCCGGACAAAACAGCATGGATATCTTTGCCGTGGGCAAATCTGGCACAATCCTGCACTATGACGGCAATGCATGGCATCTCATGGAAAGCGGTACTGACCGGCTTCTTACTGATATATGGGGTTATACCGGTGAAAACGGGCCGGATATTTTTGCAGTGGGCAGCTCCGGAACAATACTGCGCTATGATGGCCATTCATGGAATACGATGGACAGCGGCACTGAAGATCGTCTTGAAGGCGTATGGGGTTATGCTGATGAAAGCGGAGACGGAATTGATGTCTTTGCAGCAGGGCGGGACGGCACTCTCCTGCATTATGACGGCGTTTCATGGAATCCCATGGAAAGCGGAACAGATGAACACCTCTTAGGTATATGGGGTTATGCCAGTGAAGACAAACTTGTAGCCGAAGTCTTTGCAGCGGGGAGAAACGGCACGATTATCAGATATGACGGAACCGCATGGAATTCGGTAGAAATTCCTTATGAAGAGATGGCTTTAAGGGATATCTGGTGTCTGCCTGAAAAGAGCGGTTTGCCCCGGGAAGCGTTTGCAGTGGGGGATGACGGCGTAATTCTGCATTATGCCGGCGATGCCTGGACAAGAAGCGGGACCGGCACGGACTGGCATATGAATCTCAGCCGCGTGTGGGGTTCCCCTGTTTCCCAAGAACTGACAGATGCGGCGCGGGTATTTGCTGTTGGCGAGCTTGGAACCATACTTCACTATGACGGTGAGGAGTGGCACAAGACGGAAAATATTACGGATAAAAATCTCAAAGACATCCGGGGGAATTCCCATGAGGATGTTTACGCGGTCGGAGGCGGCGGTATAATTCTGCATTATGACGGGGACGGATGGACAACCCAGGAAAGCGGAACCGGAACTGGACTCAACGGGGTATGGTGTACTCCTGCCGGTGCTGATTCCTGTTCCCGGGTATTTGCCGTAGGAAACTCAGGTGTCATCCTTCACCGCTCCTGTCATGAAACATTGGAAGATGTCCCGACATGGAAGGTTATGGAAAGCGGGACAGAGAAAAATCTCAATGCGGTATGGGGCAGTTCCGCAACAGATGTTTTTGCCGCAGGCGATGACGACACGATCCTGCATTATGACGGCAAAACATGGCAGCAGATGGACACCGGCGTGGACGAAAGTGGTAAATTCTCCGGAGTATGGGGAAGCCGTTCTGAAAACGGACTTGGAATCCGGGTATTCGCGGTCGGGGAACGATCTGTCCTGTACTATGACGGGGCAGAATGGACAGAGATAAATGAGAGCGTCTATAAGCCCCGTGGTGTGTCCGGTCGGTCCGGCGGTGAGGTTTTCATCGTGGGAGAGACCGGTTCAATCGCTTATTATTCGTCACTTATGCTGTCGGTTCCCCGGACAGCAGCCGAAGGAGCAGGCACGTTACAGGGAACAGTCCGTATTCCGGCATCACAGGATGCAGACCTGGCTGTGAAGCTCACTTCTCTGAGCCCGTCGGAAATCAGTGTTCCTCAGACCGTTACCATCCCGGCAGGCCGGACAACGGCAGATTTTGATCTGTCTGTTGCAGATGACGCGCTTGCAGACGGCACACAGGCCGCTTATATTATCGCCACCGTTCCGGGGCATAAATTCCTCAACGGCGCCAGGGCCGAAATCCGCATTACCGACAACGAGACTCCTGTTCTGAGCGTGAGCCTTCCCGAAACTGCGGAGGAAGGGGGAGAGATTACGGGCCTTGTCTCCATGAGCGAACCCGCAGGAAAAGAGATTGCCGTATCCCTGGCCCCCGGAGATATGACCGTCACCATTCCCCGGGGCGAAACATCCGCGGAATTCAGACTGATCCTAAATGAGGACAATGAATTTGACGGCACGGAAACTGCGGCAGTAACCGCATCCGTGGAAAACTGGACATCCGGCACGGCATCACTGTCCGTATCTGACAACGAAGTCCCGGAACTTGCCCTCGGCATTCCCGAGACAGTCTCTGAAACAGACAGCTTGCTGACCGGAACGGTCTCCATTCCCGGAACATTTCCGGAAGATGTCAGAGTCTCCCTTGTATCAGACGACCTTTCCGAAATCACTGTCCCGGGGAGTGTTGTCATTCCCGCGGGTGAGATATCGGCCCCGTTTGATCTGACTCTCACTGACGATCCCGAGATTGACGGCACGCAGACCGTCACCCTCACCGCATCCGCAGACGGGTGGACATCCGCGGAGGCAGCCATCGAAGTCGGCGACAATGACCCCGGCATCCTGCAATTCGCCACAGACCGGCACACGGCTCTGAAAAGCGACGGGCAGGCCGTGATCACCGTCATCCGGACCGGCAGCACACAGGGGAAAATCACCACGGACTACATTGCGGAGGAGAGCCCCGGGGGGAAAACAGGCTATCCCCGCACAGAGGGAACCCTGGCATTCGCACACGGGGAGACAGAGAAGACGTTCCCGCTCCCCCTGGTGCCCGGATACGGAAACGGAACAGTGTGGCTGAGTCTGGTCAGCTCCGGAGGCGGGGCATCTCTGGGTACTCCGCACCTGGCAGACCTCATCATCGCGGACAGGGCCGAATGGAAAATGCACGAACCCCTGACAGACGCCCCGCTGAGAGGGATATGGGGCAGCAGTTATGACAATGTCTATGCAGCGGGCTGGCGGGGCGTGATCCTCCGTTATGACGGAACCGCATGGAACCCGGTGAGCCATGATGCGGGGGAATCCGTGTTCTTCGAGGCTGTGTGGGGCAGTTCCCCCTCGGATATCCGCGTTGCCGGCCAGGCCGGCGTGATCCTGCATTATGACGGCACGGAATGGACTTTCGCTGAAAGCGGCACGGATGCCGCACTTTATGCCCTGTGGGGCAGCTCGGCCACGGACGTGTACGCAGGCGGCGCGGGTCTGATCCTGCACTGGGACGGCACGGCATGGACAAAAACAGATATCGGCACGGACATCCCCCCGCACATCACCGGGATGTGGGGCAGTGCCGCCTCGGACATCTTCGCGGTCGGCTACGAGGGGCTGATCCTGCATTATGACGGGACCGCATGGACAAAAATGAACAGCGGCACGGAGACCCATCTTTTCGGGATATGGGGCACTTCCCCCTCCGATGTCTTTGCCGCGGGCACCTTCGGAACCCTCCTGCACTTTGACGGCGCCCGATGGACCCAAATGAACCCGGGCACCGAGGAATTCATCCCCTTCCTGGAAACCGTGTGGGGAACCTCCCCGGAGAATGTGTATGCGGCAGGCGCGTTCGGAACCCTCCTGCACTTTGACGGCAGGGAGTGGAAACCTGCGGAAAGCGGCACGGAGAGATCCCTCAACGCCCTGTGGGGAGCCTCGCCACACGACATCCTTGCCGTGGGAGACAGCGGAACGGTTCTGGATTACGGGCCTGCCGAGTGATCCATCTCCGGAGTGCAAGGCTCCCTCCGGAGTGCAAGGCTCCCTCCGGAGTGCAAGGTTTACCTTGCAAGTGAGGCCCGAAACAGTGACTCGCAAAGCAAGCTTTGCACTCCGGATGAAGCTTTGCACTCCGGATGAATGATGACGTCGGGACATATAAAAAAGGAGGAACAAAATGAGAATCTGGCTTGAAGAAAGAATCAGTGTGCCCGAATTGTTCACCGGGAGGAGAAAGGAACTGGCGTATTTTCTGAACTGGACTGGCGGAATAAAACGGAAAATTTCCCAAAGTACGGCGATTCTCTCAAGGAGAAAGACCGGTAAAACCGCGTTGCTGCAAAGATTGTACAACATGGTCTTTGAAAAAAATGACAAAGTGGTCCCTTTCTATTTCGGAATCCGACAGACGGATCAGTGGCTGGGCGATTTCGCAGCCGAGTTTTTTATCAACTTTGTTTATCAGTATATGGCCTTCAGAACACGGAAACCGGACTACATGGAACACATCCAGACAGGCAGTCCGGAACATGCTCTGAAAATCGCCAAGAAAGAAGGGTTTGTTTATGTTGCCGATAGCATCAGAGCGGTTATTCGTCTGATAAAAGAGGAGAACACGGACCGCCTCTGGAATGTCGCAAGAGAGGCCCCCCGGATGACGGCCCAGCATTATGGCGGGTTTGCCGTCCAGATGATTGACGAATTCCAGTTCATCAACCGTTTCATCTTCTTGGACAGAGAACGGACCCGACGGGCAAAAAACCTCGCGGGCAGCTATCTGCACACCTGTGAATACAGAAACGCGCCGCTCCTTGTCACCGGAAGCTGGGTGGGCTGGCTCATGGATGACCTGAGCAAGTTTCTCCCGGGCAGATTCCTCAAAGACCCGTTGGGAAACCTGCCTGAGGACGAGGCCGTTGAGATGATATACAAATATTCATTGTTCCGGAATATCCCTGTGTCGGAAGAGAGCGCCTGGCTGATGGCGCATCTGGCAGAGGGCAATCCGTTCTACATCAGCGCGTTGTTTGAATCAAAGTGCCCGGGGAGGAAGGATCTGACAACGGAGGATGGCATCCGCAGAATTCTCGAATTCGAGACACTGAACTTAGACGGCACCATCAACATGATCTGGATGGAATATCTCGATTCCGCATTCCCCCGGATCAACGATGCCCATGCGAAGGACATGGTCCTCTGTCTTTCAAAGGAACGCCACAGATTCGTGGCCCGGAAGGAGCTCAAGCGGAAGCTCGGACTCGACATGAGCGATTCCGAACTGGAGAAAAAATTCAGGGCACTATTCAGAGCCGACATCATCGAGGAACACTACGGCAGGTACAGAGGAGTGCAGGACAATATTTTTGACAAGGTCTTCAGGCGGACATACTCGGAGGATATTGACGAGTTCGTCACCCGTGAGGCCCCTGATGAATACAGGCAGTTATTTGAAGACATTCAGGAAAAATATGAGCGGCTCAGGGGGGAATACGGCCGGTACAAAGGCGCGTTTGCCGAGTTCATGATCATCAGCCGCCTGAAATCCGAGGCTTTTAAGGAAAATGACCGGTTCATGGCAATGATGCGGAATCTTCCGGACGATTTCAGGTTCACGGAATACGGGAATGTGTGGTCATATCATTCTCCGCCGCTCCACGAGCCGGAATTCCAGATTGATGTTCTTGCCATTGCGGAAGAGGACGGGTATTCCCTGATCGGAGAGGTGAAAAACAGGAAGGTCAAATTCAGCGTGAAGGAGGCAAAGGCGTTTCAGGAGAAAGCAGAGGAACTGGCAAGGCTTGAGGATATCGGCAAGGTTCTGCTGTTTGTGTTTTCCGTCAGCGGTTTTTACAAAAATACGACTGACCATCTGAAAAAAAACGGAATCGCATGGACGAGTGACAAACGATGGCTCGACAAGTGAATTATTCCGCATTGATATATATCCGGAGTGTTTACCTTGCAAAGCAAGCTTTGCACTCCGGACGGATGGCCGGATGGTTAAATAAATAAATGGATAAATGATTTGGAGGTAAGATAATGACAAAAAAAACAACTATTCTCATCACATTGCTGACACTGTTCATTCTGCCCCGGGTTTCCGCCCAGGTTACCCTGGACGGAACCATCGGCCCCATGGGAAACATGAGTCTTCCCGGGCCCCATTATGATATCCGGGCAGAATACGGGGAGCAGGCCGGTCCGAATCTGTTTCACAGCTTTCAGACCTTTGACATCAACACCGGTGAAAGCGCCACCTTCAAAGGCCCGGGTTCTGTCCGAAACATCATCAGCCGGATCACAGGCGGAAACACCTCCCTGATTGACGGCACACTGCGCTCTGTGATTCCGGGTGCGGACCTGTATCTGCTGAATCCCGCTGGCATCATGTTCGGAGCGAATGCCGCACTGGATGTCAGGGGCGCGTTCCATGCAAGCACAGCCGATTATCTGCGTATGGGAGAAAGTGAACGCTTTTATGCCATGCCCATGGAAAGTGAGGTCCTGTCCGTATCCTCACCAGCGGCCTTCGGCTTTCTCACGCTTCCGGAGGAAATCGGGGAAACCCCCGGGGAAATCGCATTTGAGGGCTGCGATATCGAATTTTCCGGCGACACCCTCGGGGCAGTCGGAAGGAATATCCGCATAACCGGAGCGGATATGACCAACAGCAATGGCAGGGTGAGCCTGGCCGCTCTGTCTTCCGGTGAGATCAGCACGGATATTGCGGACTCGGATCTGTCTGATCTTACGGACCCGGGAAATGTCGCCATCACCGCAAATCAGGAGGAAACACCTTCAAACATTTATGTCAGACACGGCAGCATTCACATCCGGGCCGGAAAATTTCTTGCAGACCAAAGCGGGATCCTGGCGGATTCCCCCTTTACAATGGAAAGTTTTCCAGCTTCCCACTCGGACATACAGGCCGAAAGCATTAAAATTCGGAACAGCCGTCTCTCCACAGACACATTCGGCAAAACAGAAGGCACTTCCCTGAATATTCTCGCATCCGGATCCCTTGATATCTCAGACAGCAACATCCGATCCGGAACCATCGGCAGCACAGCCTCCGGCAATGCGGGAACCCTTTACATATCGGGCAAAGATGTTGTCATAAGTGATAATACCCTGATTCAGACCGAGTCCAAAGAAGGGGCCTCGGGAAAAGCCGGAAATGTCATCATTCATGCGGCCGAATCCGTGACCATGTCCCATGCTGCCATAGACACCTTCACCACCGGCGCGGGAAAAGCCGGAAATGTGGAAATCACTGCAAACCGTCTTTCCGTAGAAGAAGGCGGATCTGTTCAGGCACAAACCCAGGGAAAAGGCCAAGCCGGGGATATCCGCATCTCCGCGGATACCCTGAGCCTGTCAGCCGATGCGTCTGTTGACACGGAAACCCTGGGACAGGGAAACGCGGGAAACATATACATAGAAGGGAATATCCTTCTGCTCCGGGACAATGCGACGGTATCCTCATCCTCACTTCCCTCGGACAGCGAGGCATCTGAAAACAGGGGGGACGCAGGTACGATAAATGTGGATGCGACGGACTCGCTCAAACTCTCTGATGCCAGTTCCCTGACCACCGAGGCAGAAGGCGCGGGCGGCGGTAGGATAAACATCACTGCCGAAAATGAGATTTATCTGTTAGGCGGTGAAATTACCAGCAGCGTCACCCGGGGTGAGGGCCAGGGCGGCGATGTCACGACCGACTCGAAATTCGTCATCCTGAATCACGGCCGCATCACCGCTAAAGCGGATGAGGGGGACGGGGGCGCGATCTTCATCACCACGGACAACTATGTCAAATCCTCGGACAGCGTGGTGGACGCGTCATCCAGACGGGGGAATGACGGAACCGTACGCATCGAAGCCCCGGATGTTGACATCACCAGTTCCATGGCCCTCATGACCGGGGCATATCTTGACGCGGGAAAGTGGGCAAAAACCCCGTGCAAAGCACGTTTTGCCGAAGATACGAGCCGCTTTGTGATGAAAGGACGGGATGCGGCGCCGCCCCGGTTTGATGACTTCCTCCCGAGCCTGCCACCCGAATCTGACGAATATTTGCACAGAGGCGACTTTTCAGGCGCGGTGCGGGCATCGGAGGGGAAGGCACTCGGCGTTTCGGATGCGCTTCGCCTGGCTCACGCTTATGCGGCGCTCGGATATCACGGGAGATCACTGGCCCTTCTCCGTGATATCCTGCCGCTTGCGGAGGATACGGATGATCCCTCTGACATGGCACCGGTCCTGTCCGCGCTCGCAGACCTCCGTCTCTGTCTCGGAGAGAAGAAGCAGGCCATTGATGACGTGAAGAAAGGCTTGGAATATGCCCGTCTCACTCAGAATTCCCTGCTCATCGCCGGGGTTCTGAACCACCTGGGGAACATCCGGGCCGTGAACAGGGATTACCGGGGTGCAGTGGCAGCTTACCGGGAACAGATTCCGTTCCTGGGAGATTCGGAAGAGGCCCTTTCCCTGAAATCAAAACTCCTGCTGAACATGGCCCGGGCGGAACTTGAAAGCGGAAAGCCCAGGAACGCGTCCGCCGTTCTGGAAGATGCGGCAACAGAGATTGGGAAACAGCCTGATTCATACCACAAGGCATTCCATCTGATCGCGCTGAGCCTGCTTCTCCAAAGGACCTCCCCGCTTCCGAATCCCTCGGAGGCATGGCTTGGGGATGCTGCCCGTATCGGAGAGAAAATAAATAATTCCCGCATTACTTCCAGTGCTTACGGTTTCCTGGGGGAATATTATGAGAAGAATGACCGCCATGACGACGCTGTGAAATCGACCCGGAAAGCGATTTTCCTTGCTCATCAGGGATATTTCCCCGAAATTCTCTACCTCTGGCAATGGCAACTGGGCAGGCTGTTCGGAAAGAGCGGAGATAGGGAGGGTGCTGTCGCATCCTATCGGAACGCAGTCGGGACGCTGAATCCGATCCGCACGGAATTCTTCGCGGGATTCCGGGGACCGAGGGACGCGTTTGGCGAAGATGTCCGACCGGTTTATATCGGGCTTGCGGACTTGCTTCTCGAAGGGGCTGGGGCTTCCCAAATCCTGCTGGGCGAAACCAGGGATGCCATGGAATTTCTGAAGAAGGCCGAACTGGAGAATTTCTTCCGGGATGAATGCCTGATCGTCCGGGAGAAATCCGGGAAAGCCGAGCATGTTCCGCCCGGAACGGCCGTGATCTATCCGATTCTTTTGCCGGATCATCTGCATCTCCTGCTGATGCTGCCGGACGGCATGAAGCAGATCAGTGTCCCCGCGGACTCGGAACAGTTACGCACAGTTTCAAAGAGATTCCGGAGGAAATTGGAGGAGATGGAGGATGATTTTCAGGATGAGGCCGCGCAGCTCTACGACTGGCTGATACGTCCGGCCGAGAGCGAGTTCGTATCCCGGAACACTGACACCCTGATCATCGCGCCCGAGGGGCCGCTCTGCCTGATACCCTTTTCCGCGCTGCACGACGGCGAGCGTTTCCTTATTGAAAAATATGCCCTGGGAACCGTGCCCGCCCTGAATCTCACCGACATCGGGGGAATCCGTGAGGAATCCGGGGATACGCTCCTCGGCGGTCTTTCCCAGGCAAAGGAGGGGTTCCTGCCGCTGAAAAGTGTGAAAAAAGAACTGCACGCGATCCGGGCGATCACAGGCGGAAAAGTTCTGCTGGATCAGGAATTCACCATAGAGAATCTTGAAGCGGAAGTCAGAAACCGGAATTACACCACCCTCCATATCGCCAGCCATGCGGTATTCGGCGGCACCCGGGAAAACACCTTTCTGGTGACATACAGCGGCAGACTGACAACGGATGGGCTTGAGCGTCTTGCGGGGCTGAGGAAATATCAGGAAGAGGAACCGGAACTGCTCGCCCTGAGCGCGTGCGAAACGGCCATGGGAGACGAGCGCGCTGCCTTCGGTCTTGCCGGCGTGGCCCTGAAAGCCGGCGCGAGGAGCGCGCTGGCAACCCTGTGGCCAGTGGATGACCAGGCCACATTTCTGGCAGTGAGCGAATTTTATCGGCAGATGAAAAAATCAGTACCCAAAGCAAAAGCCCTGCAAAGCGCGCAGAAAAAGCTTATAAACGGATCAGAATATGACCATCCCGCGTTCTGGGCACCGTTTTTGCTGATCGGGAACTGGCTGTAAAACGAGGAAGAACAACATAATAACATAATAAACAAAGAAAAGAAAGGAGGACGTTATGAACAGATTTCTCATTGTATTCACCTTGGCTGCGGCGCTGATTTTCAGCACAGTTGCAAGTGCATCGCCGCAAAAGGATCCTTTGGCGCTGCTGATCCAGCCGAAAGGGACCGTGATGTATTCCCCGGACGGAGAGAGATGGAAAAATGTCCGGCGTAATCGGTTTCTCTTTGAAGGCTGGCATGTGAAAACCGGATCGGACGGGTTCTGCAAACTGCTCAACCAGGAGACCGGTATGATCGAATCCGTTGAAAGCAATACCCGGGTCGAAATCCGAACGGGTGGAGCAAATGTCGTCAGAGGCACGATCTCCGAACCCAAACCTGCTGCAAACTTCATGAGTCTGCTGAAAAGAAAGTTTGCAAAAGTGCAGAAATACTCGGCCGTAAAGCGTCATCACAAAGAGAGAGCGGAGACGGAACTGAAAACGGTCAGGGAGATAACGCTCTCCCGGGATTATCCGGATCTGGTCTGGGAAAACCCGGGACCGAAATATTCCTATCGCCTTGTTGTCGGAGAAGAGGTATTTGATGTCCCCGGAACCCGCGGTGATATGATCCGTTTTAAATTAAGCCGGACAAACCCCGGTCTGTCTGATTACCATGTGCAGGTGATCCGTGACGGAGAAGTCGCTTACACACCCGAGGAGAAAGGGCGGATCCGCTGGCTCTCCCAGTCTGAAATGAAATCCTTCCGAGAAAAAGCGGAGCGTATCCGGCAGACGGACCCGGACGGATTCCTGCTCGGAAGCTTTATGGATGATCACGGCTTCAAGATTCCCGCGATGGACCAATATCGGAAATTCCTGTCCCAAAATCCGGACGCGAACGAAATGAGACCTTTTCTCATCAAAGTTCTCGGGGACCTGAAACTGGAAACCCTTAAACAAGCGGAACTGGCTGTTTATCATGCCCGGACCGAATAACAAAACCTGATTATAACACCTTTTGGGGAACTCCGTTTTCAGAGGCCCCAACCCTGTCATTCCGGGCAGAAATGATAAAAATCGGCAGGATTTTTATCATTTCTGACCCGGAATCCACCCTCAAAAGGCGTTATAATCAGAACAAAACACCTCAGAAACCGGGTCTTTTCAAAAAAGCCTGGTTTCTGTCCATCTGTCACTCAGGTAACTTTGATATGAAAAAACTTCTGAAACGATATGAGATTCTTTTCGTCATCCTCCTCTTTCTTCTCTCCGTTCCTGCTGAGTATTACGAGATATTTTCCCTGCTGGAGGATCAGACGATCTTCTTTCGCCATCTGATGCGCTCCGACATCATCAACCGGAAGGAGATGACCTTTTCTTATGACAAGATCGCTTTGGTTACAATTGATGAAGCATTTTTCTCGGAATATGGGAAATCCCCTCTGAGACGGAGGGACCTCGCCAAAATTGTTACCAATCTGAACCGACTTGGTGCAAAAGTGATCTGTGTGGATTTGTTACTCGATTTTCCGGATGCGTATGGTGAGGATCCGATACTGGCGAGAGCGCTTGAACAGAACAATGTGATCATGGCATCCCAGGCATTGTTTGACAACAATAACCGGTTTGTGAGGATCAATTATCCGACTCGGATTTTAAGAGATGTCACTGGCAGCGGATATGTGAACCTGATTTCATCGAGTTCTGTATCCACCTTCTTGGGCCGCGTCCGAATTTATCCTGAAATTACCATGCGGGAGCATGAATGGCCCATCGCTGTTCAGGTGGTGTCAGAGTACTTGGAGATAAAACCGATCTTGCAGAAGGGGATGCTGACTATGGGATCCCTTTCTGTTCCCCTGAATCAGTTTAATGATTTTTATATTGATTTTTCAGCAATACCCGAGGGTCACAGGTTTCTCCATCAGTTCGCCGGGATAACGGCCGCTGAAGTGTTAGATATTTCCGATCTGAGCGAGTATGAAATCAGCGAATTAAAAGTCTGGTTCCAAGATAAAATTGTGATCATAGGAGAGACCTTCGGGCTTTCCAATGACTGGTTTGACACGCCCATGGGCATGTTATATGGTGCCGAAGTCGTCGCAGACACAGTGAATACGCTTTTAAAGGGCGCGCCGCTGGAGCCTGCTTCTCTGGCAGTTGAGACAGGGATCAGTTTCCTGTTTCTCTTCTCCATTGTTTTATGCTCATTTATGTGTACCCCGTGGCGTCAGGTCCTGATCGCCGCGATCTTGTTCACAGGATTTGTTTTTATGTGCAGCCTGGTTTATGTGCATCATGGCATTGTAATCTCCATGACGTATAATCTGATCGCAGGGTTTTCCGCATTTTTTATCCTCAGTCTCTCCTCCTATTTTCGGGAAAAGAAGCTCCGCATTGCCCAGCACGAGGAAAAAGAGAATGCCGAGAGGAAACGGCGGGCCGCTCAGGCCGAGAGTGAAGCCAAAAGCCTGTTCCTGGCGAACATGAGCCACGAGATCCGCACGCCTCTGAATGCGATCATCGGTATGAGCGCGCTTCTCCTTGAATCATCTCTGAATGAGGAACAGCAGGACCAGGCTGAAACAGTCTATTCTTCCTCGCAATCCCTGCTGGCCCTCCTCAATGATATCCTGGATTATTCAAAAATAGAAGCCGGGATGATAGAACTGGAGAGGATTGATTTTAACTTGGAGAATGTGATCAGAAATGTGACAGATATGATGGATGCCGGTGCAAAGGGAAAAGGAATCGAGCTGATTCACCGGAACCATCGGGATGTTCCCCTGTTGCTCCGGGGCGATTCCAATCGTCTCCGTCAGATTATCACCAACTTGGTGAGTAACGCCATCAAGTTTACAGAAACAGGGGAGGTCATGATCCGGGTCACGCTGGAAAATGAGAGCGATACCCATGCAACCCTGCGTTTCTCTGTCACTGACACCGGGGTCGGTATTCCCCGGGACCGCATGGATCGCCTGTTCAAATCCTTCTCTCAGACAGACTCTTCCACAAGCCGGAGATACGGCGGAACCGGTCTGGGCCTGGCCATCTCCAAACAACTGGCCGAGCTGATGGGCGGAGAGATCGCTGTTGAGAGCCAGGCCAGCAAAGGTTCGACATTCTGGTTCACCGCGTGTTTTGAAAAGCTGCCGGAAAACCATGAAGTCTCTCCGGACACCGGCCGCGGGTTTTTTCTCACACCGGCGGAAATTTCTCCTTCCAAGCCGTTTGCCCGAAATATCCGTATTCTTCTTGCAGAAGACAATGAAATCAATCAGAAAGTGGCCCTGATGGTTCTGGAAAAGTTCGGCTTGTCCGCAGATGTGGTGTTCAATGGCAAAGCCGCGGTTGAGAGACTTGGGATAACCCCTTATGACGTTGTTCTGATGGATGTCCGAATGCCCGAAATGGACGGCGTTGAGGCGACCCGCGTCATCCGTGATCCTGAGTCCGGTGTTCTTGATCCTGATATTCCCATCATCGCAATGACGGCCGACGCGATGAAGGAGGATTATGAACGCTGTATCCGCGCGGGGATGAATGATTATCTTTCAAAACCGATTAACGGAGCAGAACTTCTCTCGACGATTAAAAGACATCTGAAACTGGAAGTCAGGGAACACAAGCCGGAGATTCGGGCCTCGGTCTCCGAATGTCAGGTCTCTGAAATCTTTGACAAAGCAGAATTTTTGAATCGTATGGGAGGAAATGAGGCATTGTGTGAGAAATTTATTCCGATGTTTATTGAGAATTTTCAGGATAGAATTCAGAAACTCAGAACTGCCATTGATGAGAATAATCTTGGACAGATTATAATGGAAGCCCACAGCATTAAAGGCGCATGCGCGAATATATCCGCTCACAGACTGCGGGATGTTGCATGTCAAATTGAACTCGGAGGAGAAGAAGGAGATTCGGTCAAGGCCGGTTCGCTTATGGACAAGCTGGAAGCTGAATTTGATAAGTTTCAGGAGGTTGTGCGTGATTCCGGAGTGCAAGGTTTACCTTGCAAGTGAGGCCCGAAACAGTGACTCGCAAAGCAAGCTTTGCACTCCGGACAGGACAGACACTCCGGAGTGCAAGGCTTGCCTTGCAAGTGAGGCCCGAAACAGTGACTCGCAAAGCAAGCTTTGCACTCCGGATGGATGATTGCACGAATTAACATCAAATTTATCAGGGGGAAATTATGCAAACAAATGAAACAACAATCGAAAGACTCCGATATCTCGAAGCGGTTTACCGTCAGGGATACCGGAGTGATCTGATTGATCAGGGAGTGGATAAGATCATCGCTATGGAGATCGCATCTGCCCAAGCTGATCTGACGGATTTGCAGGCGCGTCTGGGGGCATTTGAAAGGCATTATCAGATGAAATCCGAGATGTTTTACAGACACTTCCGGTCAGGGGAATTGGGGGACGACCCGGATTTTGTGGAGTGGAGCAGTTTTTATGAAATGTGGGATTCCGTGCGAAAACGAATTGAAATACTGCGAGGTCAGCTATGACAAATCCTCAGAATTACATTACTGAAATCAAAGCCAAACTATCCGCCGCCCGGATTGTATCGTCAATCGTGATTTTGGAAGAATACGCCCTCCCCGGTCATGGATATTTTCGCGCCCGGCTGAGACTCTGCAATAACGACTTTCTGGAGGTAGCGGAGTATTTTATTCCCGAACAGGGGCATTTCATACCAAAACGCTATCGTTATCAATGGATGGATGAGTCGAAACAAGTGTTAAAAAAACGCTGGGACAACGTAGAGCATTTTCCAAATTTGCCCGGCTTTCCGCATCATGTTCATGTAGGGAGCGAGTTAAACGTCGAGCCGGGAATGCCGCTGAGTATTTCAGAAGTGATTGATATTATTGAGCAGGAAATTGGGTGTTAGGAGTTAAGACCGCGGATTCCGGAAAAGGAGGATTAAAATGCGAATATGGCTTAAAGAGAGAATCGGAAAACCCGAACTGTTCACGGGCAGAAAAAAGGAACTCTCCTATTTTCTGAACTGGACGGAGCGGATAAAACGGGAAATTTCCATGAGCACGGCCATTCTCTCCCGGAGAAAGACCGGGAAGACGGCCATTCTGCAAAGACTGTACAATATCATATTTGATAAAGACGCGGACGTCATTCCGTTTTATTTTGAGATCAGGGAGAAGGATCAGTGGCAGGGCAGGTTTGCCGAGGATTTTTTTCTCTCATTCATCTCCCAGTACATCGCGTTCAAAACCCGCAACAAAGACTATCTTTCCTTCGGAAGGGCCAGGAACCTGTCCGATGCGCTTGAGATATGCGGAAAGGAGGGATTTGATTTTCTGGCTGCCCCCATCAGGGGAATGCAGGTCAGGCACAGGGAGGGAGATGCCGATGCCTTATGGGATATCGCAAGAGAGATGCCTCTGGATGTCGCGACATACACTGACGAGTACATCCTTCAGATTGTTGACGAATTCCAGTTCATCAACCGTCACATTTACAGGGACAGAGCCTGCAAGGACAGGATCGCCAATCTCGCGGGCAGCTACCTGCACACGGCCGAATACAAAAACGCGCCGATGCTGGTATCCGGGAGCTGGGTGGGCTGGCTTGAGGGTGATCTGCGCCGCATGCTTCCGGGAAGGTTCCAGCTTCACTATCTTGAAAGTCTCCCCGAGGACGAGGCCGTGGAGATGATCCTCAGATACTCCCATCTGGAGAACATTCCCGTGGCGGAGGAGATTGTCCCCATGATGGCCGGACTGACCGAGGGGAATCCGTTTTACATCAGTTCCCTGTTCCGATCCAAATATCCGGGAAGGGATTTCACCTCTGAAAAGGGGCTGCTCGGAACACTGGAGTTCGAGACGCTTCGTGACGAGGGAACCATCCGGAGCATCTGGAAGGAATACACGGGGTATGCCATGGACAGGGCCAACAGCAGGGATGCGAAAAACATCGTGCTGTATCTCTCCAAGCACCGGGAAAGGGAGGTGACCCGGGAGGAGCTGGGAAAAAAGCTGAACCTCGGGATCAGCGATTCGGAGCTGGAGAGGAAGCTCAGAATCATCATCAAAGCCGACGTTATTGAGCAGGGCCGGAGCAATTTTTATTACAGAGGGGTCCGGGACAACATCTTCGACAAGGTGTTCCGGGGCGTTTATCAGAAAGAGATCAACGGATTCGATCCCCGGGAGATAACAAACGAATACAAAGCCCTGTATGAATCGCTGAAAAGGGAGTACGGAAAGCTGATGGGGGAGTACAGCCATTACAGGGGCAAGTTCGCGGAGTATCTGATCATTGACAAGCTGAGGAAACACGCATTCACAGACAACCGGGTGTTTCTCGGCATGGCCGAGAATCTGCCGGATGACTTCAGGTTCTCCGAATATGAGACCGTGTGGTCCTACTCGGCCTCACCCATTCACAAAAGGGACATTCAGGTTGATATCCTGGCAGTCTCGGCCGACAGAAACGACTACTCCCTGATCGGGGAGGTGAAAAACCGGAAATCCAAATTTTCCGTGAAGGAGGCGCGGGAGTTTGTGAAAAAGGCCGGGGAACTGGGAAAGCTTGAGAACATCGGGAAATCCGTGCTGTTTGTCTTTTCCGTGAACGGATTTTATAAGAATACCCTGGAATACTTGGAGAAGCACGGAATCGCTTGGAGTTCTGATCAACGATGGCTCAAGGCCCCGAAAAAGATAAGTCGGTTTTAGGTTTCAGATTTTAAGATGTTATTCGTTCATCCGGAGTGCAAGGCTTGCCTTGCAAGTGAGGCCCGAAACTGTGACTTGCAAAGCAAGCTTTGCACTCCGGAGGGATCCCTAAATCCGTTATATATGTAAACATCCTTAAAAGGAGGAAATTATGGAATGCAAAAAAGAAGAAAATCTTAAAGCTTGTAATTGTAGCTATGATCCATGTGCGCGCAAGGGAATCTGCTGTGAATGTATCAGCTATCATCTGAAAAGCCGGCAACTGCCGGGCTGCTGCTTTCCTAATGACGCGGAGCGGACTTACGACCGGTCTTTTGAACATTTTGCACGTCTGGTTAAGGATAAGAGAGTGTGATAACAAAACCGCTGATTATAATGGATTTAGGGAGCCCGTGAACTTGAACCTGAGCTTGAACCTGAACTTGCCCGTAAATGGATGTTCAGGTTCAGGTTCAAGGCTACGTTCACGTTCAAGGGCACGTTCACGTTCACGTTTACGTTCAGGGGCACGGCATGTTCACAAGGCTCCCCCCAAATCCGTTATAATCAGCAAAACCGCTTTGATGGACAGAAACCGGGTTTTTTGAAAAAACCCGGCTTCTTCAGGTAAGAAAAACCTATGAACTTAAAATCTGTCGGTGAATTCGGATTTATCAAAAGGATCAGTCAGGGGTGTCTGATTCGGCCTCAGCATATTTTAAAAGGAATCGGCGACGACGCGGCCGCGTTTGCTTCGGAGCCCGGGCAGATCACCCTCTTGACAACCGATTTGCTCGTTGAACGGATTCATTTCCTCAGAAATGCGACATCCGGCTATAATCTGGGATACAAATCCCTGGCAGTCAACCTGAGCGATATTGCGGCCATGGGCGGAACTGCACGGGAAGCGTTTGTCAGTATCGCCATTCCTGAGGAATGTGAGACCGATTATCTTGAAGATCTGTACAAAGGAATGAAACATCTGGCAGCAGAGTTTGATGTGAACATTCTCGGGGGCGATACCACCGGATCCAAGGCGGATCTGATTATAAATATCGCCCTCACAGGCATTGCTCCCCGGGAGGAGATTTTGTACCGTCACACCGCCCGGGCCGGAGACAGGATTTGTTCCACCGGTTTTCTCGGCGACAGCAGGGCAGGACTGCACCTGATATTAAATGATATTGCAACGGAGTCCGACGAATTCGGACAACTGTCAGACGCACATCTTCTTCCGAGACCCTGTCTTCGGGAAGGGCGTTTTCTTGCCCGTCAGGACGGAGTTCATGCAGCAATTGACGTCAGCGACGGCCTCAGCTCCGACCTCGGACATATCGCAAAACAGAGCCGCGTCGGCGTTCGTCTGTATGCCGAAAAAATACCTGTGTCGAAAAATCTGAAGGCATTCTGCGCATCTTTCAATTCTGACCCGCTTGAATATGCGATTGCCGGAGGGGAGGATTATACACTTTTATGTACCATTTCACCGGATAAGGCAGACGCGGTTTCGGAGAACTATCTCAGGGAATTTGGCCGGCCGCTTTACCTTATCGGCGAAGTCACCGTTTCAGAGCGAATGGAACTGATCTGGCCGGACGGTCAGATAAAACCGATAACATCTTCAGGATGGGATCATTTTGTGGAAACAGGGCTTGGAAACCGGGTTTTTTGAAAGAACCGGGTTTTTTCAGGAACAGAAACCGGGTTTTTTTTGAAAGAACCGGGTTTTTTCAGACAGGAACAGAAACCAGGTTTTTTTGAAAAGACCGGTTTTTTTCAGACAGGAGCAGAAACCGGTTTTTTTTTGAAAAAACCGGGTTTCTTCAGGGGTAAAAGGAATAAGCTGATGAATGAAAATCAGAAACAATCGGAACATGGGAAAACATATCACAGAGTCCTCACCATTGCCGGTTCGGACAGCGGCGGCGGGGCCGGCATCCAGGCGGATCTGAAAACATTTTCCGCCTTGGGTTGTTACGGCATGTCTGTCATAACAGCACTGACCGCCCAGAACACCAAAGGCGTCACCGGAGTTCATGCGATACCGGCGTCATTTGCAACCGAACAGATGGAAGCGGTTTTTACGGATATAGGCGTCGATGCGGTAAAGATCGGGATGCTTTATTCGGCAGAACTGATTGAGACCGTGGCTCGCCAACTGATAAAACACGGGATACACAGAATTGTACTCGACCCTGTGATGGCAGCGCAGAGCGGAGACAAACTCCTACAGGATGAAGCTGTCGAAGTCTTGGCAAAGCGTCTGATGCCCCTTGCGGATGTTGTCACGCCGAACCTGCCCGAGGCCGAAATTCTCCTGGGCCGCAAACTTCAGGACGCCAAGGATATGCAGGACGCCGCCAAAACTCTGGCAGGGCATGGCAGCCAGAGCATACTCATCAAGGGCGGCCACTTAAAGAACAGCACCAGCGCCGATCTCCTCTATCTCGCCCGGGAAAACCGCTTTGTGGTGCTGAAGGGAGACCGAATCGAAACCCGCAACAACCACGGCACCGGATGCACTCTATCCTCTGCGATTGCCTCTTATCTGGCAAAAGGGTGCGGGATTGAGCATGCTGTCAGGAAAGCGAAGACATATATCAGTGAAGCCATCCGGGCCGGTGCGAGATACAAAATCGGGCATGGACATGGACCGGTGCATCATTTTTTTGAATTCTGGGGTTAGGGACTGAGGACTGAGGACTGAGGACTGAACATTATCTTAAAAACGATAAGCGCGTAAAATTTTATGGCGAATAATAACAAATTGTCACTTCATCGTCTGTTTTTCCGAAAGGCTTTCAAAGCCGCTTTGCTACCGCTGGCCGTTGTTGAAATTGCTCTGCTGATCCTGATATTTCAGCCTGTGTCCGTATCAGAGCTTTATGCAGGACGAATCGGGTATGTTGCCGCGGGCGTCATATTTCATATTCTGTTTTTCCGATATTTAATCCGCATTTCCCGCGGTATGTCGGATCGGATCGGAGCGGTTCTGGCCGATATGTCCCGGGCAGGCAGCCGCGTGGCCACAGGAGAATGTGATGCGGTTCAACTGAACCGCTGCAACATCGGAGAACTGGACAACTTATCCGAGAATTTCGAGTCCATGGCGCAGGATTTGAAGAGACGGCATCATTATCTGAATGAACAACTTGACCAGGCAAACAAAGCCAAAAAGGTCTCCCTGTATATGGAAAAGGAACTGCACAAATACCGGGAGTATCTTGAGGAACTGGTAAAGGAGCGTACAGATGAGCTGCTGAAAACAAATGAGGATCTGAAGCAGGAAATCGAAGATCGCAAACTCGCGGACACGGAACTCCGCAAGACCAAGCAATATTTGGATAATGTGATCAATTCCATGCCGTCGGTTGTGATCGGAATCGACACCGGGGGGAATATCACCGAATGGAATCTGTTTGCAGAGAAAGAGACCGGCATCCCCCCGGATCAGGCAATAGGAGAATCACTGTCAGATGTTTTTTCCGGTTATTCCAAATATGAAGATGAGATAAGGCGGTCCGTCACGGAGGGGAAACCTGTCAGAAAGGAGAAGATACTTCAGTATGTGAACGGGAATATGCGCTACAAGGATATTATGATCTATCCCCTGATTTCAGACGGGATCATCGGAGCGGTGCTCAGAATCGATGATGTGACTGAAAAAGCCCGCATTGAGGAGATGATGATCCATACAGAGAAGATGATGAGCGTGGGCGGGCTTGCCGCGGGAATGGCGCATGAGATCAACAATCCGCTGGGGGTGATCCTACAGGCTGTTCAGAATGCGATTCGGCGTGTGTCCCCGGAGATTGAGGCGAATGTGAGAGCCGCTGAGGCGTGCGGCACCGATCTGGATAAGATTTGCATGTATCTGGATGATCGCGGCATATTCCGATATTTGAACGGGATAAGGGAGGCCGGAGACCGCGCGTCGGAGATTGTGTCCGAAATGATTCACTTCTCTCAGAGGAGTGAGTCTTCTCACAAACTGACCCATATCAACAAACTCCTTGATGATACCATCGAGCTCGGGGCCAGTGACTATGAGCTGAAGAAGACATACAATTTTGCCTGCTTTGACATTGTCCGTGAATATGAGCCTGATCTGCCGCAGATCCGTTGCAGCATGACAGAAATCGAACATGTTGTCCTCAATCTGATAAGAAACGCTGCCCAGGCTCTGGCTGAGATAAGGGAGAGGGAAGAGCGGCCGAAGATTGTTTTCCGGACAATGAGGGAGGATGATTATATGCGGATCGAAGTCGAAGACAACGGACCCGGAATGAATGAGGATATCCGAAAGCGCATTTTTGAGCCGTTTTATACGACAAAAGGGGTGGGCGTGGGTACGGGTCTCGGTCTTTCGGTCTCTTATTTTATCATCACCAATAATCACAAGGGGACGATAATTGCGGAATCCGAGGTTGGGAACGGTACGAGGTTTGTTATTCGTCTTCCTTTGGGATAGGTGATCGACATAACAAAGGATGGCAAAGGAACCAGCAAAACATACAGAGTATGAGGAATATTTTTGTTATGAAGACAGATAATAACAACAACTGGGTTGTCAGACCCGCTGTGCCGGAAAAAGTCTATACGGACAGACAGGAGTTTCTGGACTATTTTTACAACGCCGCACTTGAGGCGGCTCACCGGAGAACCATGTCCACCGTTCTGCTCGGACAGCGGCGCATGGGCAAGACCGAGATATTCAAACGCGTGGTCAACTGGCTCTTTTTCGGACAGGATCCCAAAGACCCGGATGCGGTTGTGCCTGTCTATTACAGTTTTCCCGACGCTCCCCTGGATGAGAAGAGATTCGGCAAGGACTATCTGGAAAACTTCATGCGGTATTATGTGGGTTTCCGGACAGGACAGCCGGAACTGGTGACCGACAATCCGAAAGGGGAGACTCTTTTGTCAGCGGTCAGGAAATCCAGATCAATGTTCCCCTTCACGAGAACTTTTGATCTGATACTTAGCTGGCATAATGAGATAGAGACCGGGGACAGCTTCCTGCCCCACCGGGATGCCCTGGGGATTCCGCGCAGGGTTTCGGACATAGACGACTCAACCATTGTGATGTTCCTGGATGAGTTTCAGAACACCCGTCTTCCCCAGTACGGTTTTGACATCGCGGGGTTCATGCAGGAGGCTGTGGAATCTCCCACCTGTCCGCATTTTGCTGCCATGAGCATTCTGGCAAGGGGTTCGCTGTCCGGGAGATTTAACAGCGAAATGACAGAACCGATGTCAGGCTACTGGGGGAAGGAGCTTGCTCTGCGTGCGGCTCGTTATTGCAGAGCAGAAGTACCCGAAATAATGGGGCCTATTGTGGCCGAACGGTGCGGGGGGAATCCGTTTTATATCACCGCTGTTATAAAACAGGCAGCCAAAAAGGGGAAAACTCTGTCTGACGAGGAAACGCTTGATGAAATTCTGGCAGTTGACCTTTCATCCGGTTTTATATGGGGAGAGCTGAATGATCAGGTGACCCGGTGGATCAGGCGCATCAACGAACAGGGGATAACCAAATGGGTCCTGTACCTGTCCGCTCTTGAGGAGAATGAGGAGAAGGAGAAAAGGAACCGGCTGAATGTGGAAAGAATCCAGAGAGTGATCCGGGAACGTGAGGGCAGGCATGTTCCCCTTGAGGATGTCCGGGATGTCCTTGTGAAACTTTCACGCGGGGATCTTGTGGAGTACCTGGAGCTGGGCGGATGGTTCCGCAGGGTGAATGACCCTATTTTGCGGGAGTTTCTGAAAGTGTGGGGCAGAATCGAGGTCGAGGGGCATGATCAGAGGCGTGTGCAGAACGAACTGATTGACGAATACAAGTCTTACAAAGGGAAGGTGAGTGATTACAAAGGGTATTTCGCAGAGGTGCATATGAGCCAGGTGCTCCTGAGCGCCCAGAACAGAGTTCTGCCGGGAGAATTTTTCAATGCGGACAGCGATATCCAGATGCCGTGGCTCTTCTCTTATGTGCGTCACCGGGTGCAGCTCGGTTCGGAAAACGACCCCGACATTGACGTGCTCGGCGCGGCAGGGGGCGAGAAATGGGTATGCCAGAGCAAGTGGGTGAGGGACAGGAGAATCGGAATAAAAATACTGAAGGAACTTGTGTCACAGGCGGAAACGGTCAGGAGGGACATGAATTCGGAGGTGGTGATGTGGATTTTTGCCCATGACGGGCTGACAAAGCAGAGTCTGGCCTTTGCAAAAAGGCACGGGATTCTGTGGTCTTCGAGAAAGGAGTTTGATGAGCTTCTGGTTCATCTGGGGCTGAGGCCGCTGCCGGATTTTTGAAACTGTCTGATTTTTTATAAGAAACTTCCATGGAAAAAATTTTGGGTGTGTCCCACCTTTTACATAAGGCGGCTGTCTGCCAGATCGGGTCAGGAGGCTGCCGCATTGAAAACACTGACAGAAACACCTTTGTCCCGTATCTGTGAAATCCGGATACCTGTCAGGCGGACCGTGTGATATTCGCTTCCATGTAAAAGGTGGGACACACCCAAAATTTTTCACCCCCGGTGATGGAAATGTATTTTCATGGTAAAGGATAATCCCTTCTTATATAAGCAATCCCTGTGGTTATCATATGTAGGGTCATGATGTATGGGGTGGGTGATGTATTGGGCGTCCCACGGGCCCGTATCCACGGGGAGTTGAACCACATCTGAATATTCGGGAAAAAAGGAATCAAGTTTTACAGAGATTTCCGATGACTTCCAAAAGTCAGCAGATCGAAAATGCCCCTGAACTGATCCCGGGGGATTGCCAAATCCGTCGGAAATGCTTGGGATTTGTCAATCCCGATCGAGCGGGAACAGAGATTCTGACTTTTCGATTTACTGATGCTCCGGCCTCATTCGTCTTCCGGCCAGCAATGCCTTTGCAGGTTTTCAACTATTTTATGCGGACTGGGAGATTTTTCTTTATGCGGACTTGGGTTTTCTTCCAAATATTTTTTGAGAAACCTCAGACTGTCCGCATAGAGGTCTGTTCCTTTTGCGGGATTGCTGATAAATTGCAGATACAATGCCTGATAAAGCAGGGGAGAGCGTCCCTGATGCCGTTTTCCGACTTTATCCAAGTGTTTACGGATATTTTCAGACTCCTCTGCGCTCAACACTTTGAAATGATGGATTTCAGACAGCGGAGGTACATTTTCTTTTTTCTCCGCAGACTTTTTCTTTTCCACAAACCAGTCATAAGATTGCCCCGGGTTCAAATTCGTATTCACTGTTTTCAGCTCCCCGGCCTGCATTTTCTCTTCAATACGGGGTTTCTTTTTGCCAGAGGGAACAATCACCAGCATGACCTCATCACACAAGGGGATTTTTGCGTCATACCACCTGAAAATGATTGGCTCGCCGGCAAGTATGGTTGTGCTGTTCTTGGGCCAGGGCGACAGGTTCAGCGGACGGGACGGAAAGCATGGGGAATCGGAATCTCCGCTTCTAGGTGTAAGCACCTTGACCGACCTTATCTTCCCATTCTCGGATTCGATAAATTTTTGCGGCATTCCCACTATCTTCCATTGGCGGATATCCTCCTCATAACCAGGACGCCTGTAAATCAGCCGGACATGTTGCTTTGGGAGCGGCTCAACTTCATCGCCCACGAACACCGGCAGATTATGCTTTGGCTTCACAGGCTTGCCTTCCCGTAAAAGCTTGTAGCATTTCACGGGTTTTACTCCGGGGGGAACCTTCAGAATTCCCAGATGTCCGTCGGATGCAAAGGACAGGGCCGCAAACTCCATGAAAAAACAAATCGGTATTCCGAGAAATACCATGAGCAATACCTTACGAATCATAATAGAACCTCCTTTCCTTTTTAACTACATGATCATAAATTTTTTGACAGACAAGCACCTGCCGAAAGTCTGTATCTCACACAAAGGCACAAAGATAAGGCACGGAGCGGAATGCCGCGAGTTTCTTCTGTCTCTTCTCTGAGATTTTCTCTGCGCCTCAGCGCCTTTGTGTGAGATATAAAGCCTCTATCTGCTGCTTGGTTCGGAGTGGCAAATCCGAACCGCCGGATTTTTAATCCTACAGGTGGTGTGCTTGAAAATCAGGTTGTGCTTTTTAAAATCCGTTTTACAAAAAAGCTGTCGGTATCTGTGATGATCCTGCTGATACCGATTCCGATAATGGGAAACCACACATCCACAAACAGCCCGTACTTACTGAAAAGGATCAGGCTGAAGGGCGTGTTTATGAACCAGAATATCCCGGCCAGAATGAAAAACGCCACTGTCGCATGACAATAAACAAACAACACTGCCGACACAAAGATGCAGATCACCTCCACAAGAAATTTGATCCTGGCTGACAGTTCATGGACCTGCAAACCTTCCAGAAAAAGGTTGATCCCGTTGGCAATCAGGAAAACACCGTTCATTCTGCCCGGGGGCGTGAGGTGAATATCTCCGATCTCAGGATTCTCAGACCCGATCAGAACGGCCTTGTCCTTGTAAGGCATTCCTTCCTCATCAAGCAGCGCATAAGGGGACAGCTTCAGGTTGGGATATTTGACAAACGGATCATCCTCTATTTCATGATCTGAAAGCACCTCTCTCGGTGCAAGACGGAAGATATATCGGGCAGACAGATATTCACGGCTGAGGTCCGTCTGTTCAAGAATATGTATGGTCTTTCCGCCTGGGATATCCATGGTGATATCTTTGTGCCCCTTGAGGATTTCCTTTTTTTTATCTTCTATCAGGCGGGTTCCCTCATCACGATTGGTCAGAAGATAAGTGACCGTCAGTATCTGAATGGAAAAGAAAATCTCGTTCTGCTCTGCTCGTTCATAAAAACGAAAGTGACGCACCTGATAATCCGAGACATCTTCAAAAGCTCCGGGACTGCCTATTTTTATGACATCTTTATGATTTTCAATCAGTTTATCAAATTTATCCCTGTATTTTTTCTCGTAATCATTCATTTCGGGACTCCTTTCCCCGCGGGCCAGAATGATCACTGCACCGCTTTTTTGGGCATAATCCGCGGCATCTTTCAGCAGATCGAGAAATTCCTCATTTTCGTCCTTTCTTCTGTGTTTGCCAAATACGGGCGCTGGCGTGTTCAGGGCAATATCAGCCACAACCACCCTTGCCCCCAGTTCCAGGCTCTTCAGAATGCTCTCTCCCGTCAGATTCCGGGGGGTCCAAAGTCCCAGAGTGTGGCTTGCCTTATAGGTGTCCCGGTCAAAGGCCACAATCCGGATCCGGTCGGAAATGGGAAAATCTCCTTTTTCCGCTGCCTGTCTGAAATCCCTGATCACTAGGTAATCATAAAGCTCATTCAGGACAGTATGGCCCATATCCGTATGAGGGGCAACAAAATTGATCAGCACAGACACCAGAATTCCCCAGAAGATATTCAGGCCAAAGCGTATCTTTCGATCTGTCCAGTTTATTTTTTGCAGTATTTTTTTTATTTTTTGCAGTATTTTTTTCATGATGCAAGCTCAGTCAGTCAGACCTCTGAAGGTTTTTAAAACCTCGGAGGTCTTGGTTTCAGTCGTCATTCGCCAACCCGAATATCACCGTAGGCCCCCAGAAAAAAGGATGCCGATAAAGCTCTCCCTCCCTGCCGCTGATCATGCGCTGTCTGATTTCCCTCAGTGCCTCGGCACGGTCCCTTCCCGCACCGAGGTTTCTGAACAGGCCCGCACTCAGCACCTTTGCCGATTCGGATTCCACAGACCACAGGGTCACTGAGACCGCGGGGGTTCCCGCATACATGAACGCACGGGTCAGCCCTCTCGCTCCTTCGCCCTTCCGCACATTGCCCGCTGTGTCCTGTCTGCCGGTGTTGCATGCGGAGAGGGCCACAAGATCGGCGTTCAGGCTGAGGCCGAACGCGTCCGCCATAGTGAGAAAGCCGGCCTCCCGACTGTTTTCAGGGTCGGGATGGGACAGGGCCAGCGCGGGCTGCAATATCCGGTTCGTGATGTTGTCGTCCGGGATGAGGCCGTGGCAGGCAAACAGCACATAGCGGTAGTCATCCAGGCGTTTTTCCCTGCTGAACCGGAACACATTGCTGCGGGATGCCTTCTGTCTGAGCTGCAAAGGATCGGATGCCGCAGGTGCTTTGAGAATCTTCATGATTTCCCTTGCCTCGGCCTCGGTCTCCGGGAGTTCGGAAAGGTTGCCCGTGAAATCCTGATAGGCACGGGTCCGCAGTCTGCTGATCTCAGAGGAGCCGCTCCGCAATGTGCCGGATTTGCCGGACTGATACACCGGATGTGCGAATGCAATAAACGGATGCCGGGGCGTCTCCTTTTTCCTTGCCTGCGACTCACGGAGAACTCTGAGAAGGGAGGCCGAGGAAAGGTATGCCACCGCATGATCCTCCGCCAGATAGCGGATGTCGGATTCCCCTGTCACCAGCGACTCAAAAGGCAGGCCGTACAGGGCGGATGTGGGGATGACATACAGGGTTTCCGCCCGGGAGATGAGCGGCCTGACTTTTTCCGGCACGAGCAGATTGTAAAGCGTGAATGCAGCCTGTTGCATCTGCAATTCGGATTTTCTGTAAATCTGTTCAAGCCTGAAAACCGGGGCTTTTTCCCTGTATGCCCTCAGTATCATGTCCGGGCCGTGTCTGAAGGCATTCACTTTCTCTGTCAGTGTCTCCTCGCTGATGTCAATGCTCAGAAATCTGAACGCCTCCCTGCTGATGACCCACAGGCAGGTGGTTTTCTTCATGACACAGAAGACCAGCATGACCTCGCCCGCTCTGAGAACTTTCTGACGAAGTTCGGGAAGCCGGACTGGTTCCGGGTATCTCAGGGCATGATACTCGGGATATTCGGATTTGATCTTTTCTTGCAAAGCCTCCTCTTCTGCCCTGATCTCCTTTTCTTTGGCTTCCAGTGTGCGGATGTGTTTCCTGTCCCGGTCTTTGGCATGCCTGGATTGCTCTGCTGTGATTTGGGAGCGGATTTTTGTCAGCTCATTCCCTGTGCTGATCTCCTTCCGCCTGATATCATCGGGAAAATTCGCAAATTTTTTCGCACCGCTTTCCCCCATGTCCTCAAGAAAAATGCGGCCCTGGCTGCGTTCAAAGATTTCAAGAGATTTTTTGTCGTAGTTTCTGTCGGGGTATTTTTTGTGCAGAGTTTGAAGGAATTCGATGAATTCGTCATATACATGGAGTTTATCATGCATGAAGGAGGATTTGACTTCCTTTTTCATGATTCCGGATCGGACTTCCTCAATAGTGTCGAGACTTCGAGCATAATGGGCAACTGCTTTTTCATATTTTCCCAGTTTGCCCTCCATCTCAGCAAGTCCTCGAAACGCCTTCCAAAGCGCATCCTTTGCCCTGATTTTGGAGAAGATTTTCTGGCTTTCGCTAAAGAACAGGAGAGCCTTGTCATACTGGCCGAGATTGTCATACGCCACGCCCATGTTGGTCAGGTCTCTACCCTCGCCCTTTCTGTCGCCGATTTCCTTCCTAATCGCCAAAGCCCGACCGTGGTACCCCAATGCCTTGTCATGCTGGCCGAGATTTTGATACACGATTCCGATGCCGCCGAGATCATTCCCCTCGCCCCTTCTGTCGCCGATTTCCTTATGGATAGCCAAAGCCTGCTCGTAGCACCCCAATGCCTTGCCATACTGGCCGAGATTATCATACAACGCGCCCATGTTGGTCAGGTCTGAACCCTCACCCCTTCTGTCGCCGATTTCCTTATGAATCGCCAAAGCCTGCCCGTAGTACCTCAATGCCTTGTCATACTGACCGAGATTTTGATACACCTCTCCCATGTTGGTCAGGTCCGAACCTTCGCCCCTTCTGTCGCCGATTTCCTTATGAACCGCCAAAGTCTGCTCGTAGTACCCCAATGCCTTATCATACTGGCCGAGATTCTGAAACACAATTCCCATGTTGGACAGGTCCGACCCCTCGCCCTTTCTGTCGCCGATTTCCTTATGAATCGCCAAAGCCTGCCCGTGGAACCCCAGTGCCTTGTCATACTGGCCGAGATTGTCATACACCACGCCCATGTTGGACAGGTCCGAACCCTCGCCTCTTCTGTCGCCGATTTCCTTATGAATCGCCAAAGCCTGCCCGTGGAACCCCAGTGCCTTGTCATACTGGCCGAGATTGTCATACACCACGCCCATGTTGGGCTGGTCGGCAGCCTCGCCCCTTCTGTCGCCGATTTCCTTATGAATCGCCAAAGCCTGCCCGTGGTACCCCAATGCCTTGTCATACTGGCCGAGATTTTGAAACACCACGCCCATGTTGGTCAGGTCTCCACCCTCGCCCCTTCTGTCACCAATTTCCTTCCTAATTGCCAATGCCTGCCTGTAGTACTCCAATGCCTTATCATACTGGCCGAGATTCTGAAACACATTTCCCTTGTTGGACAGGTTTGAACCCTCGCCCCTTCTGTCGCCAATTTCCTTCCTAATCGCCAAAGCCTGCCCGTAGTACTCCAATGCCTTATCATACTGGCCGAGATTCTGAAACACATTTCCCATGTTAGACAGGTCCGAACCCTCGCCCCTTCTATCGCCGATTTCCTTATGAATCGCCAAAGCCTGCCCGTGGTACCCCAATGCCCTACCATACTGTCCGAGATTGTCATACACCACGCCCATGTTGGTCTGGTCGGCAGCCTCGCCCCTTCTGTCGCCGATTTCCTTATGAATCGCCAAAGCCTGCCCATGGAACCCCAATGTCTTGCCATACTGGCCGAGATTGTCATACACCACGCCCATGTTGGACAGATCCGAGCCCTCGCCCCTTCTGTCGCTGATTTCCTTATGAATCGCCAAAGCCTGCCCGTAATACTCCAATGCCTTGTCATACTGGCCAAGATTCTGAAACACATTTCCCATGTTGCCAAGAAAGGCAGCGACAGCTTGTTTATTCTCTGCTTTTTTTGCGAGTTCCAGTCCTTTTTTCCATTTGGCAAGGGCTTCGGGATAGTTTGCAACATGGGAAGCCTCTGTTCCCTCTTTGTTCAGGCGCTTCATTTCATCCATATTTGAACCATTCACCATCGCACCGGCTACCCAAACCAATACCATAAATACGCCAAATATGACCATAAAAATTCGCTTTTTCATGCTTTCAATCCTTTCTTATGAATCCTCTTCTCCCTTCTTATAAAAAATCCTTCCAGAAAAAAGAAGAATCATTCATCAATTCTCAGTCGTCGTCATTCGCCAACCCGAATATCACCGTGGGCCCCCAGAAAAAAGGATGCCGATAAAGTTCTCCTTCTTTGCCGCTGATCATGCGCTGTCTGATTTCTCTCAGTGCTTCGGCACGGTCCTTTCCCGCACCGAGGTTTCTGAACAGGCCCGTATTCAGCACTTTTGCCGACTCGGATTCCACAGACCACAGGGTCACTGAGACAGCGGGGGTTCCCGCATACATGAACGCACGGGTCAGCCCTCTTGCGCCCTCGCCCTTCCGCACATTGCCCGCCGTGTCCTGTCTGCCGGTGTTGCATGCGGAAAGGGCCACAAGATCGGCGTTCAGGCTGAGGCCGAATGCGTCCGCCATTGTGAGAAAGCCTGGTTCCCGGTTTTCAGGATCAGGGTGGGAAAGCACCAATGCGGGCTGCAATATCCGGTTCATTTTTTCGTCGTCCGGGATGAGGCCATGGCAGGCAAACAGCACATAGCGGTAATCATCTAAGCGTTTTTCTTTGTTGAACCGGAACACATTGCTACGGGATGCCTTCTGCCTGAGCTGCAAAGGATCGGATGCCGCAGACGCTTTGAGAATCTCCATAATTTCCCTTGCTTCGGCTTCGGTTTCCGGGAGATCGGAAAATTTGCTCATGAAATCCTGATAGGCACGGGTCCGAAGTCTGCTGATTTCAGAGGAGTCGCTCGGAAGTGTGCCGGATTTGCCGGACTGATATACCGGATGTGCAAATGCAAGAAACGGATGCCGGGGCGTCTCCTTTTTCCTTGCCTGCGACTCGCGGAGAACTTTGAGAAGGGAGGCCGAGGAAAGGTACGCCACCGCATGATCCTCCGCCAGATAGCGGATGTCGGATTCCCCTGTCGCCAGTGCCTCAAAAGGCAGGCCGTACAGGGCGGATGTGGGGATGACATACAGGGTTTCCGCCCGGGAAATGAGCGGCCTGACTTTTTCCGGCAGGAGAAGATTGTAAAGGGTGAATGCGGCCCGCTGCATCCGTAGTTCGGATTTCCTGTAAATCTGTTCAAGCCTGAAACCCGGGGCTTTCTCTCTGTATGCCTCCAGTATCATGTCCGGGCCGTGTCTGAAGGCATTCACTTTTTCCCTCAGTGCCTCCTCGCTGATGTCAATGGTCAGGAATCTGAATACTTCTTTGCCGATGACCCACAGGCAGGTGGTTTTCTTCATGACACCGAAGACCAGCATGACCTCGCCCGGTCTGAGAGCCTTTTGCCGAAGTTCGGGAAGCCGGACCGGTTTCGGGTATCTCAGGGCATGATACTCGGGATATTCGGTTCTGATCTCTTTTTGCAGGGTGTCCGCTTCTGCTCTGATCTTCATCTCTTTGGCTTCCAGGCTGCGGATGTGTTTGCTGTCCCGGTCTTTGGCGGGCCTGGATTGCTCTGCTGTGATTTGGGAGCGGATTTTTGTTAGTTCATTCCCTGAGCTGATCTCTTTCCGCCTGATGTCATCAGGCAGATCCGCAAATTTTTTCGCACCGCTTTCCCCCATCTCTTCAAGAAAAATTCTGCCCTGCTTTCGCTCAAACACTTCCAAAGATTTTTTGTCATAATCTTTGCCCGGATATTTTTTGTGCAAGGCTTGGAGGAGTTCGATGAATTGGTCATACACAAAGAGTTTGTCAAGCATGAAGGAAGTTTTGGATTCCTTTTCCGTGATCCCGGATCGGACGGCTTCAATAGCGTTGAGACTTTGATCATAATGGGCGACTGCTTTTTCATGTTTTCCCAGTTTGCCTTCGGTCTGAGCAAGTCCCTGAAGCGCCTTCCAAAGCGCATCGTTTGCCCTGATTTCGGAGAAGATTTTCTGACTTTCGCTAAAGGATAGGAGAGCCTTGTCATACCGGCCGAGATTTCTGTACACCACGCCCATGTTGGTCAGGTCCGAACCCTCGCCCCCTCTGTCGCCGATTTCCTTATGAATCGCCAAAGCCTGCTCGAAATGCCTCAGTGCCTTGTCATCCCGGCCGAGCTTGCCATACACCAAGCCCATGTTGGTCAGGTTATTCCCCTCGCCCCCTCTGTCGCCGATTTCCTTATGAATCGCCAAAGCCTGCTCGAAATGCCTCAGTGCCTTGTCATCCCGGCCGAGCTTGCCATACACCAAGCCCATGTTGGTCAGGTTATTCCCCTCGCCCCCTCTGTCGCCGATTTCCTTATGAATCGCCAAAGCCTGCTCAAAGTACCCCAATGCCTTGCCATACTGGCCGAGATTTTGAAACACCATGCCCATGTTGGTCAGGTTATTCCCCCTGCCCCTTCTGTCGCCGATTTCCTTCTTAATCGCCAAAGCCTGCTCGAAATGCCTCAATGCCTTGTCATACCGGCCGAGTTTGCCATACACTATGCCCATGTTGCCTAGGCCCGCCCCCTCGCCCTTTCTGTCGCCGATTTCCTTCCGGATCGCCAAAGCCTGCCCGTAGTACCCCAATGCCTTGTCATACTGGCCGAAATTTTGATACACCATGCCCATGTTGCCCAGGTTATTCCCCTCGCCCCTTCTATCTCCGATTTCCTTCTGAATCGCCAAAGCCTGCCTGTAGTACCCCAACGCCTTGTCATACTGGCCGAGATTTCGATACACCACGCCTATGTTGGTCATGCTGTCAGCCTCGTCCTTTCTGTCGCCGATTTTCCTCCTAATCGCCAAAGCCTCCTCGTGCTGCTCCAATGCCTTGTCATGCTGGCCGAGATTTCGATACACCACGCCCATGTTGCTCAGGTCCGCCCCCTCGCCCCTTCTGTCACCGATTTCCTTATGAATCGCCAAAGCCCGCCCGTAGTACCCCAACGCCTTGTCATACTGGCCGAGATTTCGATACACCACGCCTATGTTGGTCATGCTGTCAGCCTCGTCCTTTCTGTCGCCGATTTTCCTCCTAATCGCCAAAGCCTCCTTGTGCTGCCCCAATGCCTTGTCATACTGGCCGAGATTTTGATACACCACGCCCATGTTGGTCAGGTCCGCCCCCTCGCCCCTTCTGTCGCCGATTTCCTTATGAATCGCCAAAGCCTCCTCGTGGTGCCTCAATGCCTTGTCGTACTGGTCGAGATTACCATACACATTTCCCATGTTGCCAAGAAAGGTAGCGACAGCTTGTTTGTTCTCTGTTTTTTTTGCAATCTCCAGTCCTTTTTCCAATTTGGCAAGGGCTTCGGGATAGTTTGCAACATGAAAAGCCTCTTTGAGCAGGCGCTTCATTTCAGCTAAACTTGAACCATTCGCCATCGCACCCGCTGCCCAAACCAATACCATAAATACGCCGAATATGATCGTAAAAATTCGTTTTTTCATGCTTTCAATCCTTTTCTTATGAATCCTCTTCTTATAAGAAATCCTTCCAGAAAAAAGAAGAATCGTCATTCCTCATTCCTCATTCCTCATTCCTCATTCCTCATTCCTCATTCTTCAGTCGTCATTCGCCAATCCGAATATCACCGTGGGCCCCCAGAAAAAAGGATGCCGATAAAGTTCTCCCTCTTTGCCGCTGATCATGCGCTGTCTGATTTCCATCAGTGCCTCGGCACGGTCCTTTCCCGCACCGAGGTTTCTGAACAGGCCAGCACTCAGCACCTTTGCCGATTCGGATTCCACAGACCACAGGGTCACTGAGACCGCGGGGGTTCCCGCATACATGAACGCACGGGTCAGCCCTCTCGCTCCTTCGCCCTTCCGCACATTGCCCGCCGTGTCCTGTCTGCCGGTGTTGCATGCGGAAAGTGCCACAAGATCGGCGTTCAGGCTGAGGCCGAACGCGTCCGCCATTGTGAGAAAGCCGGCCTCCCGGCCGTTTTCAGGGTCGGGATGGGACAGGGCCAGCGCGGGCTGCAGTATCCGGTTCGTGATGTTGTCGTCCGGGATGAGGCCGTGGCAGGCAAACAGCACATAGCGGTAGTCATCCAGGCGTTTTTCTTTGCTGAACCGGAACACATTGCTCCGGGAGGCTTTCTCCCTGAGTTGCAGCGGGTCGGATTCCGCGGGCGGCCCGAGGATCTTCATGATCTCCCTTGCCTCGGCCTCGGTTTCCGGGAGTTCGGAAAGACCGCCCGTGAAATCCTGATAGGCACGGGTCCGCAGTCTGCTGATCTCAGAGGAGCCGCTCGGCAGTGTGCCGGATTTGCCGGACTGATACACCGGATGTGCGAATGCGAGAAACGGATGCCGGGGCGTCTCCTTTTTCCTTGCCTGCGACTCGCGGAGAACTTTGAGAAGAGAGGCCGAGGAAAGGTATGCCACCGCATGATCCTCCGCCAGATAGCGGATGTCGGATTCCCCTGTCACCAACGCCTCAAAAGGCAGGCCGTACAGGGCGGATGTGGGGATGACATACAGGGTTTTCGCCCGGGAGATGAGCGGCCTGACTTTTTCCGGCAGGAGAAGATTGTAAAGGGCAAATGCGGCCTGCTGCATCCGTAGTTCGGATTTCCTGTAAATCTGTTCAAGCCTGAAACCCGGGGCTTTCTCTCTGTATGCCTCCAATATCATGTCCGAGCCGTGTCTGAAGGCATTCACATTCTCTGTCAGTGTCTCCTCGCTGATGTCAATGCTCAGAAATCTGAACGCATCTCTGCTGATGACCCACAGGCAGGTGGTCTTCTTCATGACACAGAAGACCAGCATGACCTCGCCCGGTCTGAGAACTTTCTGCCGAAGTTCGGGAAGCCGGACCGGTTTCGGGTATCTCAGGGCATAATAGTCAGGATATTCGGTTCTGATCTCTTTTTGCAGGGCGTCCTCCTGTGTTCTGATCCTCCTCTCTTTGGCTTCCAATCTGTGGATGTGTTTGCTGTCCCGGTCTTTGGCGGGCCTGGACTGCTCTGCTGTGATGTCAGAGCGGATTTTTGCCAGTTCATTCCCTGTGCTGATCTCTTTCCGCCTGATGTCATCGGGCAGGTCCACAAATTTTTTCGCACCGCTTTCCCCCATCTCCTCAAGGAAAATGCGGCCCTGCCTGCGTTCAAAGATTTCGAGGGATTTTTTGTCGTAGTCTTTGTCGGGGTATTCTTTGTGCAGGGTTTGCAGGAGTTCGATGAATTCATCATACACATAGAGTTTGCCACGCATGAAGGAGGATTTGGATTCCTTTTCCGTGATCCCGGATCGGACTTCCTCAATAGTGTCGAGACTCTGAGCATAATGGGCAACTGCTTTTTCATGTTTTCCCAGTCTGCCTTCGGTCTGAGCAAGTCCCCGAAGCGCTTTCCAAAGCGCATCTTTTGCCCTGATTTCGGAGAAGATTTTCTGACCTTCACTAAAGAATAGGAGAGCCTTGTCATACTGGCCGAGATTTTGATACACACTTCCCATGTTGGTCAGGGCCGAACCCTCGCCTCTTCTGTCGCCGAGTTCCTTATAAATTGTCAAAGCCTGCTCGTAGTGCCCCACTGCCTTGTCATGCTGGCCGAAATTTCCGTACACTATGCCCATGTTGGTCAAATCTGCGCCCTCGCCCCCTCTGTCGCCGATTTCCTTATAAATTGTCAAAGCCTGCTCGTAGTGCCCCAATGCCCTGTCATACTGGCCGAGATATAGATACACCACGCCCATGTTGGTCAGGTCCGCGCCCTCGCCCCTTCTGTCGCCGAGTTCCCTCCTAATCGCCAAGGCCTGCCCGTAGTGCCCCAGTGCCCTGTCATACTGGCCGAGATTTAGATACACACTTCCCATGTTGGTCAGGGCCGAACCCTCGCCCCCTCTGTCGCCGAGTTCCCTCCTAATCGTCAAAGCCTGCCCGTAGTGCCCCAATGCCCTGTCATACTGGCTGAGATTTAGATACACACTTCCCATGTTGGTCAGGGCCGAACCCTCGCCCTTTCTGTCGCCGAGTTCCCTACTAATCGCCAAAGCCTGCCCGTAGTGCCCCAATGCCCTGTCATACTGGCCGAGATTTCTGTACACCACCCCCATCTTGGTCAGGGCCGAACCCTCGTCCTTTCTGTCGCCGAGTTCCCTCCTAATCGCCAAAGCTTGCCCGTAGTGCCCCAATGCCCTGTTATGCTGGCCGAGATTTAGATACACCCTTCCCATGTTGGTCAGGGCCGAACCCTCGCCCTTTCTGTCGCCGAGTTCCTTATAAATTGCCAAAGCCTTCTCGTAGTACCCCAATGCCTTGTCATACTGGCCGAGATTTCTGTACGCCACGCCCATGTTGGTCAGGTCCGAGCCCTCGCCCCTTCTGTCGCCGACTTCCTTATGAATTGCCAAAGCCTGCCAGTAGTGCCCCAATGCCCTGTCATACTGGCCGAGATTTAGATACACACTTCCCATGTTGGTCAGGTTGTTCCCCTTGCCCCTTTTGTCACCGAGTTCCCTCCTAATCGCCAAAGCCTGCTCGTAGTGCCCCAGTGCCTTGTCATACCGGCCGAGATTCTGAAACACATTTCCCATGTTGGTCAGGTTGTTCCCCTCGCCCCTTCTGTTGCCGAGTTCCCTCCTAATCGCCAAAGCCTGCTCGTAGCACCCCAGTGCCTTGTCATACCGGCCGAGATTTTGATACACATTTCCCATGTTGGTCAGGTTGTTCCCCTCGCCCCTTCTGTCACCGATTTCCCTCCTAATCGCCAAAGCCTGCTCGTAGTGCCCCAGTGCCCTGTCATACCGGCCGAGATTTTTGTAAGCCACGCCCATGTTGGTCAGGTTGTTCCCCTCGCCCCTTCTGTCGCCGAGTTCCCTCCTAATCGCCAAAGCCTGCCCGTGGTACCCCAGTGCCTTGTCATACCGGCCGAGATTCTTGCAAACAACGCCCATGTTGGTCAGGTTGTTCCCCTCGCCCCTTCTGTCGCCGATTTCCCTCCTAATCGCCAAAGCCTGCCCGTAGTACCCCAGTGCCCTGTCATACTGGCCGAGATTTAGATACACATTTCCCATGTTGGATAAGTTAGAACCCTCGCCCCTTCTGTCGCCGAGTTCCCTCCTAATCGCCAAAGCCTGCCCGTAGTGCCCCAGTGCCTTGTCATACCGGCCGAGATTTTGATACACATTTCCCATGTTGGTCAGGTTGTTCCCCTCGCCCCTTCTGTCGCCGATTTCCCTCCTAATCGCCAAAGCCTGCTCGTAGTGCCCCAGTGCCTTGTCATACTGGCCGAGATTTTTGCACGCCACGCCCATGTTGGTCAGGTTGTTCCCCTCGCCCCTTCTGTCGCCGATTTCCCTCCTAATCGCCAAAGCCTGCCCGTGGTACCCCAGTGCCCTGTCATAGTGGCCGAGATTTCTGTACACCACGCCCATGTTGGACAAGTCCGAACCCTCGCCGCTTCTGTCGCCGAGTTCCCTATGTATCGCCAAAGCCTGCTCGTAGTGTCCCAGTGCCTTGTCATACTGGCCGAGATTCTGATACACCACGCCCATGTTGGTCAGGTTGTTCCCCTCGCCCCTTCTGTCGCCGAGTTCCCTATGTATCGCCAAAGCCTGCTCGTAGTGTCCCAGTGCCCTGTCATACTGGCCGAGATTTCTGTACACCACGCCCATCTTGCCGAGGGCAGAACCTTCGCCGCTTCTGTCGCCGAGTTCCCTATGTATCGCCAAAGCCTGCTCGTAGTGTCCCAGTGCCCTGTCATACTGGCCGAGATTTCTGTACACCACGCCCATGTTGCCAAGAAAGATAGCGACAGATTGTTTGTTCTCTGCTTTTTTTGCAAGTTCCAGTCCTTTTTCCCATTTGGCAAGAGCTTCGGGATAGTTTGCAACGTGGTAAGCCTCCGTTCCCTCTTTGTGCAGGCGCTTCATTTCAGCTAAATCTGAATCACTCGCCATCGCACCCGCTGCCCAAACCAATACCATAAATACGCCGAATATGATCGTAAAAATTCGTTTTTTCATGCTTTGAATCCTTTTCTTATGAATCCTCTTCTTATAAGAAATCCTTCCAGAAAAAAGAAGAATCGTCATTCCTCATTCCTCAGTCGTCATTCGCCAGCCCGAATATCACCGTGGGCCCCCAGAAAAAAGGATGCCGATAAAGTTCTCCCTCTTTGCCGCTGATCATGCGCTGCCTGATTTCTCTCAGTGCCTCGGCACGGTCCCTTCCCGCACCGAGGTTTCTGAACAGGCCCGCACTCAGCACCTTTGCCGACTCGGATTCCACAGACCACAGGGTCACTGAGACAGCGGGGGTTCCCGCATACATGAACGCACGGGTCAGCCCTCTCGCGCCCTCGCCCTTCCGCACATTGCCCGCGGTGTCCTGTCTGCCGGTGTTGCATGCGGAGAGGGCCACAAGATCGGCGTTCAGGCTGAGGCCGAACGCGTCCGCCATTGTGAGAAAGCCGGCCTCCCGGCCGTTTTCAGGGTCGGGATGGGACAGGGCCAGCGCGGGCTGCAATATCCGGTTCGTGATGTTGTCGTCCGGGATGAGGCCGTGGCAGGCAAACAGCACATAGCGGT
>JAUCGI010000236.1 GCA_030378035.1 Desulfobacterales bacterium HSG2 | reverse complement strand
AAGTCAGAATCGAAAGCACAACATGTAATTCCGGGAAGAATTGAAAAAAATGGTCTTTTTGTCGGATTATAACGGATTGTGGCGAGGCCGGGTCCCGCGAATATGACAACAGTTAGGAAGATGAAACGATTATGTCCGCATAATATCCCATCCGTCAACACCCCGTCAACCATCAAAACCGACACCATATTACTCGGCGACACGGAAACAAGTGACAAAGACACCTGAAAATTTATGCAAGGCAGAATCGAAAGCAAGCACGACATCACACCTAATTTTTTAAAATAGAAGAAAAATTATGAAGATCATCTCTTATGAATATCGGCAGTCAGGGAATACTGAGTGGAAATTTTCGAGAGTCGAACTGAGAAATATGAATTTGCTGGTGGGCGATTCAGGTACAGGAAAAACCGTATTTTTAAATACGATTTTTAACTTGGCCGGTATTGCTTTCGGCTCAGAACCGCTTTTGTATGGTCATTGGAAGATCAAGTTCAAACAGGATGAGTCTGTTTACAACTGGGAGATTGAGGCTGAACAATTTTCCAACGGCAAAACCTTATTAATGATGGAGCATCTTTGCCAGGAGACAGAGAACGGAAAGATTCCGATTGTTGAAAGAAACGAGGACTGGTTCAAATTTTCAGGGAAGGAAATGCCCAAATTGTCAAGAGAGAATACCAGCATATTTCTTCTGAGGGAAGAGGAAAAAATCAAGCCGCTGCATCTTGGTTTTGGCAACATATCACGGAGGAATTTCTCGGAAAATGCTTTGAACGAAAATATTCGGCATGAAGCCGTTCCCAGCGATTTTTCAGACGAACAAATGGACACCCTCTTAAAACTTCGTAATATGAATGCAGGCATTAACTTAAAACTATATTTCCTTTCCCGTGAAAAACCGGAAATTTTTCGGATACTTTGTAATTATTATACAGAGGTTTTTCCGTTTATAGAAAAAATCGAAATTAAAGATTTGAAAGAGCTTGAACCTCATTTGAAAGCTACAGGTATGTTCATCCCGGTCTTCTGCATCAAAGAAAGATATGTTGACCGTTGGATACCTGCAGATCAGCTCTCTTCAGGAATGAAGAAAGTTTTACTTGTTTTAACCGATGTATGTATCTTTCCCGAGGAAGGCATCTGTCTGATTGATGAATATGAAAACTCTCTGGGGGTAAACGCCATAAATTTTTTCCCTTCGTTTTTGGCGGATATTGAAACAGACAAACAATTTATTATTACAAGTCATCATCCTTACATTATCAACAAAATCCCTGTGGAAAACTGGTTTGTCTTTCACCGAAAGGGATCGGAGATAAAGATAAGATATGGCAGGGAGAATGTGGAGCGTTTCGGCAGATCAAAACAGCAGCGGTTTATTCAATTAATAAACGACCCTTTTTACAATGAGGGGGTCGAACAATGAACATTTTTGTCGTTGCTGAAGGTGAAATCGGAGAGAAACGAGTTTATGAAAAATGGATTCCTTTTGTTAATTCAGAAATGATATGGGTTGAAAGCATCTTTGACATATCGGAAAATAACTTTGCCATCATTGCAGGAGGTGGTTATCCGAATTATTTCAAAGTCATAGAAAACGCGATTGATGATGTTAACAGTGTTGATACGGTGGACAGACTGGTCATTGCTGTCGATTCTGAAGAGATGCTATTTAATGAGAAATATCTTGAGATATCGGATTTTTTGACAGACAAAGAATGTTCAGCTTCAATTTTCATTGTAATTCAGCATTTTTGCATAGAGACATGGGCACTTGGAAACAAACGTGTCGGACCTCGGAATCCGCGTGCTGAAATGCTGAAAAAGTACAAGGATTTTTTCAATGTGCTGACAGATGACCCGGAACTACTTCCGGGATACCCTCCGGCTGATTTGAATCGGGCTCAGTTTGCCGAAAAATATCTGAGAGCGATGTTGAATGACAGATACAGAAATCTGAGTTATTCAAAAAGAAATCCCAGATCGCTGCTTCATAAAACATATTTCACCGAGGTAAAAAACAGGCTTGAAACAACCGGGCATATTGCCAGTTTCTCTACTTTTTTAGATGCTTTTAAATGATACATTAACATCTGAAAGGCATTGGTATAAACAATAATGACAGATACTCAAAAAATACTTGCCAAGATGTGCCAGTCGGAATTAGTTAAAGCCGATATCAGGGCCATCTGCAAAAACCGAGGGGTTTCTTCAAAAAAAGCCTCATCTCCCCGGGTGTTTGAGAAATTTCTTCTCTCCGACACCGGCGTGGCTGAGGCCATCGGAACCCTGAGCAGAGAAGAGATTATCCTCCTTCATCTGCTGAAATTTACGGATAAGCCGGTGAATGTCTCATTCTTTGAGCGCATCTACAGGCCCGATGAGGGCGCAAGATGGCGGGGCGACACATTCACCCAGCAATATAACGATGTTTTCAGACAGGTGCGGATATCGTTCATCCGCCGCGGCCTGCTGCTCTTCGCGGAAGAGCGGGATTATTCACGGAAAAAAGCGAAATTGGAGAAATTACGCTTCTGTTTTCCGAAAGAATTTCATAAATTTCTCCCGCGTTTGTCTGAAAAACCCCGTACCCTTTCAGGCCCCGGAAACATCAACACTTTCGCTGTCAGAGAAAAGCTGTTGGAATTTATCGGCAAAAGCCTTTCCGTGCAAAAGACCTATCCGCTGAACATAGCCGACGGAGAACTGCGTATCGGACAGGAAGAGTTCAGCGTCAGAAAACTTTCAGACTGGCAAAAAGCCGGATGGTCCGCCTCATTGGCAAAAAGGGAAAGGAGGATTTACCATTTGCCGCCGTCAGGACGCGTTTATCCGTCCGACGCCGTGATTTACGCCCTTTCCCAACTCGGGAACCATGAATGGGTCCCGCATAACGAGTTATTGCCGATCCTGAAAATCTTCTCCTTCACTTATGACCGTGAGCCTTTGGATACGGGTGATATCTGTCAGAAAGGCTGGGAATGGGGATATCTTGCCCGGAGAAAGACTGGCGGCCGAATCTGCTACCGCTTGGCAGAATATGATTCCGACTCGGAAACAGATATTCCTGAAAACTATCTGAAGGTGAACAAAAACCGGGAGATACTGGTCAGCCTGAAGACCGTTCCCTGTCACAAACTCGAATATCTGGCAAGGATATGTGATTTTGAGGTGACGAATTCTCTATTAACCGCTTCGCCCAACATCATCAGAATCGGCCGGAATTTTAAAGACATCCGGGATGACCCGCTGATCCGCTGGCTCAGGGAAAATGCATCCGTCTTCCGGAAGGCGTTTGAGAAGTCAGAGAAGGAGTGGGGAAAGCGGATCATCCATCAGGATATTCTCATGGCCAAAGTGAATGATCTGACCCTGAAAGTGGCGATTGAAAAGTCATTTTCCGATCCCGGCCGGCTCATCTTTCTGCCCAACAATTTTATCGCCTTTCCCAGAGGAGTTCTCCGGGAGATTGAATCGCTGATAAAAAAAACGGGATATGTGATTAAAAGAGTGGAGGCAAATGAGTAAATTCAAATTAGAAAAAACGGATGTGAAACATCTTGAAATATTTGTCAATCCTCTGGATCTGCGGAAATCGCTGCATCGTTTCCTCAATTATGTTGAAAATCGCAGGATCAAACGAACCGCCCGGGGCAATCATCTGCCAAAGACAGAGGCAAAAAAGCTGATCCGGCTGATAACCGACGCCACCCGTGCCCCGAAAGAACCGGAGTTCCGGAAATATTCACGCTGGATCGACTATGTCGACCGCCTGGCGCTGAAACTCGGTTTCATTACCTACAATACCAAGGGCAGACATAAGGATAAGGGAAACAGCACAGAAGAATCTTATCCCAATAATCACATCGAATTCCGGGCGGAAAAATACAATCCGTTTATGACCCTGTCGCATTGTGAGCAGGAAGTGGAGATTCTGGAAACCCTGACGGAATCATACAAATGTGATGACAATGAGCTTTTGCAAAGAGGCGCCATGGGAAGACTTGACACATTCGGCACATGGGGATGTGCAACCGGCGTGCTTCCTTTTCTGAACTTTGCAGAGAGCCGAATCATGCTGTTTGATATCCTGAAACAATGCCAGAGCGGCGTCTGGTACAGCACCGCGTCCCTGATTCAGTATCTCAGGAGCGAACATCCCTGGTTTCTCATCCCTGAAAAGCCCAAGTATAAATACAAAACAGACAGCCTGAAAGGTCGTTACGGTAATTTTCATGAAATCAGAGGGATGCATGAAATTGATATTTCACCCAAGGACCCGGATGCCTTTGAAAGAGTGGAAGGCCGGTATGCGGAGCGTTTTTTGGAAGGCATCCCTTTGGCAATGGGATATGCGGATGTGGCGTATGGCAAATCCGATTATAAAAATCGGTATCCTTCCATCAACAAACTCAAAGCGTTCCGGGTGAATGAGCATTTCCTGAGATTCATGCAGGGATATCTTCCCGAGCCCAAAGTGACGGTCCAGCCCAATTTCGAGATTCACATAGAATCCGCATTCTATCCGCTGAATATCTTCGCCAGACTGACGCCGCTGACCGATCTTGTTTCCGAGGATACCGTTACGATTTTAAAGCTGAACAGAAAGAAGGTGACGGCCCAGTTGGCGAAAGATGCCTCCGCGGATGCGGCGGACCTTCTGAAAAGCTTTGCCGACACACACGTTCCCCAGAATATCCTGACTGAGCTTCGGGAATGGGCAGGACATTCGGAGAAGTTTGTCCTGTATGACGGGTTCGGCCTGTTGGAAGGCGATCCGCCGGACCTTGCCGGGGAATTTGCTTTGGAAGCCATATCTCCGGAATTCAGCATTGTTCGGTCTCCGGATAGATTGTCTGAGCAGATGGAGACATCTGAACTGGCCCCCGTCCTTGTCAGACACGGCCGGGACGCGTTCACGCCTTTGCCGGATGAAGCTATGAGCATATTTCCCAAAAAATCCGGGACAAAGGCAAAACCGAAAAAAAAGGAATCGGTCACGTTGTATCGCAAAACCTCTGTCACGTTGTATTTTCCCACCCGGTCTCTGCTGGAGAAATGCCGAAAATGGCTGATTCAGGCAAATTGCCCCATTGAGGCCGATGTGTCAGGCAAGTGCATCACCTACGCCGCGCAGGATCAGGCTTTGGCTGATGCCGCGCTCGAAGCGATGCAGAAAAACGATTCCGTTCAAATTGAGGATATTGAATTATGAGCGATCCGGGTCCCCTAATTATCCAGAGCGACCATACCATCATGTTGGAAGTTGCACATCCCCGATATGCCGAATGCCGGGATTTTCTGGCCGCTTTTGCGGAGCTGGTCAAATCCCCCGAATTTATTCATACTTACAGGGTCACGCCGCTGAGTTTGTGGAACGCCGCGGCCGTTGAAATATCCCTTGACGAGATTACTGAGGGGCTGAACCGTTTCTCCCGCTATGAGCCGCCATCCAATGTGATCTCCGACATCCGGGAATGGTACGCGGTTTATGGCAGGCTCATCCTGGAAAAAGAATCCGGGAATCGTCTGAGGTTAAGCGTCAGCGATCCGGTGATTCTGAACAGAATCCGTCAGGATAAGACTCTGATGCGATTCTGGCTCGAAAAGACTCCGGACGGATTCCTGATTGATTCCGGCGACCGAGGAAATGTCAAGCATGCATTGGTGAAAATCGGCTATCCGGTCAGAGATTTATGCGGGTATCTCTCCGGCGATGCGATTGACGTGAAGCTGTGTAAAAAGGACAAGGACGGCCTTCCTTTTGCGCTCCGTGACTACCAGAGGGAGGCCGTTGACGTCTTTTACCAGTCCGGCCGGGCCGCTGGCGGAAGCGGGATTATTGTTCTCCCCTGCGGATCCGGCAAAACGATTATCGGCCTGGGGATTATCAGCCGCATCTCCAACCATACGCTCATTATCACCACCAGCAACATATCCGTGTATCAGTGGCGGGATGAGCTGCTCGATAAGACAACCCTCCGCGGCGAGGATATCGGTGAATTCACCGGTATGACCAAATCCGTCAGGCCGATAACCATCACGACCTATCAGATGCTCACATACCGCCGATCCAAAGAGGATCCGTTTCATTATCTGAATATCTTCACCGAGCATAACTGGGGCCTGATCATCTATGATGAAGTCCATCTTCTTCCCGCACCGGTGTTCCGGGCCACAACCGCAATTCAGGCCAGACGCCGGATGGGGCTCACGGCCACGCTTGTGCGGGAGGACGGCAAAGAGGAGGATGTCTTTGCCCTGATCGGGCCCAGGCGATATGATGTTCCCTGGAAAACGCTGGAGAGCCGAGGATTTATTGCCCAGGCATTCTGCACGGAGTACCGGCTTCTTCTGCCTCCGGAGGAGGAACTCAGATACGCCCACGCAGAGAAAAGACAGCGTTTCCGCATCGCGGCTGAAAACCCCGGAAAACTTGAGCTGGTAAGGGAGCTGCTCCTCAATCACAGGGATGACAAAATCCTCATTATCGGCCAGTATATCTCCCAGGTGGAGAAGATTGCCAGAACCATGAAACTGCCTCTGATTACCGGCAAAACCAAACATGCGGATCGTGGAAAACTGTATGAGGAATTCAGGAAGGGGGATATTAGTGCGCTGGTGGTGTCGAAAGTGGCCAATTTTGCCGTGGATCTGCCGGACGCCAATGTGATGATTCAGGTCTCCGGCACTTTCGGATCCCGCCAGGAAGAGGCGCAGCGACTGGGCCGAATTCTGCGGCCCAAACAGAAGCCCTCTTATTTTTACACCCTCGTCTCAAGGGAGACCGATGAACAGCGGTTTGCTGTTAATCGTCAGATATTTCTGATTGAGCAGGGGTATAAGTATCAGGTTCTTTCATACCAGACTTAATCTTAATCTTAATCTTGATCTTAATCTTGATCTTGATCTTAAATCTTGCTCTTGCTCTTAATCTTGATCTAGGCCGTCTAAATCAGCTAATTTCCCTTGCCCGCTTTTTGGCCCCTGATATTCAGGCTGATTCCTTTTAAAACAGGCATTGTGGTCAAATTTTTCAGGGACCGGAAACCGGGCAAAAAATCATGGCTAAAAATGGCATTTTTAGACGGCCTAATCTTGATCTTGATCTTAATCTTGATCTTAAATCTTGCTCTTGCTCTTAATCTTGCTCTTGATCTTGCTCCTAATCTTAATCTTGCTCCTAATCTTAATCTTGCTCTTAATCTTAATCTTGCTCTTAATCCCAGCCGATTACGAGCAAGAGCAAGAGCAAGAGCAAGTTCAAGATTAAGGCTTCTGTTCCACCCGGCGTCTGAGCCAGTCAAGCCAGGGGCCAAAGCCGTCTTCCGTTTTTGCCGATACTTCGAAAACAGAAATGTCGGAATTTACCTGACAAATATTTTCGATGGTCGTTTTTATATCATAATCGAGATGGGGAAGCAGGTCTGTCTTGTTCAGCAGAGCCGCCTCACATACCCGAAACATCAGGGGATATTTCACAGGCTTGTCTTCCCCTTCTGTCACGCTGAGAACCACCGCGCGCGCGTCCTCGCCGATGTCAAACTCGGCAGGGCATACCAGGTTTCCGACATTTTCCACAATCAGCAGGTCAAGCGCGTCAAGGTCAAAGCCTTCCGCGGCTTTTGCAATGACATGGGCCGCGAGATGGCAGTCACCTCCGAATTCATCCGTGTTGACCTGTACCACAGGCGCGCCGGTTTTGGCAAGCCGGTCCGCGTCATTGGTGGTGCAGATATCGCCTACGATCACCGCGCTTCTGATCTCCGGCATGATATGGGCAAGCGTCTTTTCAAGAACTGTGGTTTTGCCTGCCCCCGGAGAACTCATCATGTTGAGTACAAAAATCTTCTTTTCAGCAAACATTTTCCGGTTCTGTTTCGCGATTGTTTCATTAACATCCAGAACTTTTCGGACAACTTTTATTTCCATTTTAATTCCTTATATGTTTATGATACCAATATCAAAGTATAAGTGCAAACTTAAGGACTCCTGATCTTAATCTTGCTCTTAATCGAACGGACACGACAGGAGCAAGAGCAAGATTAAGATTAAGAGCAAGTCCCAAGTTTACATTTATGCCAAAGCAACAAAAAGCCCAATTACACAAAATAAAAATAAATT
>JAUCGI010000165.1 GCA_030378035.1 Desulfobacterales bacterium HSG2 | reverse complement strand
GAGTTAAGGAGTTAAGGAGTTAAGGAGTTAAGGAGTTAAGGAGTTAAGGAGTTAAGGAGTTAAGGAGTTAAGAGTTAAGGGTTAAGAGTTAAGACCGAAAAGACCTAAAATGTCCTTAAACTCCTTAACTCCTTAAACTCCTTAAACTCCTTAAACTCCTTAAACCCCTTAAACTCCTTAAACTCCTTAAACTCCTTAAACTCCTTAAACTCCTTAAACTCCTTAAACTCCTTAAACTCCTTAAACTCCTTAAACTCCTCAAACTCCTCAAACTCCTCAAACTCCTCAAACTCCTCAAACTCCTCAAACTCCTCAAACTCCTCAAACTCCTCAAACTCCTTAAACTCCTTAAACTCCTTAAACTCCTTAAACTCCTTAAACCCCTTAAACTCCTTAAACTCCTTAACTCCTTAACTCCTTAACCCCTTAACTCTTAACCCTTGGAAAGGATTAATTATGAATTTCGAAAACAAAAATTTGCCGAGACAGTTTTACACTCATTTCAAAGTATTTCACGAACTGATGTCAGTCAAGATACGGGAGATACTTTTGGTATCCAGTCCCTATGACGCGTTCATCATAGAAGAGGATGAGAGTCTCGCGTCAAGGATTATCAATGAATACAAAGGGCTGAATCTGAGTCTTCCGCCGCGGGTGCTCCGGGCACCTTCGGCCAGGGAGGCCCTGAAATGTCTGGAAAGGAGGAAATTTCACATGGTGATCACCATGCCGCATCTCGATGAGATGGATGCCTTTTCATTCGGTTTGGAAATCAAGAAGCTGCATCCGAAACTGCCTGTCATTCTTCTGGCACACAGCCCCCGGGGGATTTATCCGCTTCCGGAAAACAAGGACTGCTCGGGAATTGACGACATCTTCATCTGGTCGGGCAATTCCGACCTGCTTCTGGCCCTGGTCAAAAATGCGGAGGACCGTCTTAATGTGGATTCTGATGCCCTAAAGGCAAAGGTTCGCATCCTGATTCTGGTCGAGGATTCTCCGATTTATCGCTCGTCATTCCTTCCCCTGCTCTACAAAGAGATCGTGAAACAGACCCAGAAAGTCCTGGGCGAGGGGCTCAACGAAGATCACCGGCTTCTCAAAATGCGGGCAAGACCCAAAATACTGCTGGCTGAAAACTACGAGGAGGCCATCTCTCTCTGCGAGAAATACCGCTCCTTTCTTTTCGGCATCATATCGGACACCCGTTTTCCGAAAGAGGGTGAGATGCAGGCAGATGCGGGATTTGTCCTTCTTTCCAAAATCAGAAAGGATATCCCGGACCTTCCCCTGCTTCTGATGAGTTCGGAGCCGGAAAACAGGGAAAAGGCAGCCCGGCTCTCCGCGATGTTCCTTGATAAGAATTCCCCGGATTCGCTTACAAAAAAGGTCCACCATTTTTTCCTGAACCATCTCGGATTCGGAGATTTTGTTTTTCAGATGCCTGACGGCACGGAAATTGACCGGGCGCGCAGACTTCGCGATCTTGAAGAGAAACTTTCCCACATACCGGACGAGTCTCTCCAGTATCACGCGGAACGCAATCACTTTTCCAGGTGGATTATGGGACGCTCCGAAATCGTTCTTGCCTCCGAATTCCGTGAAGTTCAGGCATCCGAATTCAGGAATGCGGATGAGATACGGAAGTATCTGGTCTCCAATATCCGCAATCTGCGCAAATTGCGTCAGAAAGGGGTGATCGCCCGGTTCAGGTCGGATAATTTTGACGCGGATATTATGGATTTTGTCAAGATCGGCAAAGGTTCCCTGGGCGGCAAAGCCCGGGGACTGGCCTTTATGTCGGCCCTGCTTCATCAGAATCCGGAACTCCATGAAAAATACCCGGAGATCAGTATCAGAATTCCCAAAACCGTGGTGATTGCCACGGACGGCTTTGAATCCTTTGTGGTGCATAACAATCTGCAACGCCTTGCCGGTGAGGAATTCACGAATGAGGAAGTCGCGGAGAACTTTCTGAAAACAGATATGCCCAGGCAACTGGTGAGGCACCTCGAAATATTCCTGTCCCAAGTCACCACGCCCCTCTCCGTCCGTTCCTCCAGTCTGCTGGAAGACGCGCAGTTTCAGCCGTATGCCGGGCTTTATGAGACGTATATGATCCCCAACAATCATCCTGACTTCTCCGTCCGGCTTCAGCAGCTCGTCACCGCCATAAAACTGGTCTATGCCTCCACCTATTATGAAGGGCCCAAAGCCTTTTCCAGAAACGTCTCAAACAAGCCCCAGGATGAGGCCATGGCGGTGATCATTCAGGAACTGGCCGGCGCGGCTTACGGAGACTGGTTTTATCCGGCGATCTCCGGGGTGGCCCAGTCCCACAATTTCTATCCGGTCCCCCCCATGAAGCAGGAGGAGGGGATCGCCCATATTGCCCTGGGGATGGGCAAAACCGTTGTGGAAGGGGAAAGAACCGTGCGCTTCTCTCCCAAATATCCGAACATCATGCCCCAGTTCTCCACGGTGGATGACATACTGAAAAACTCGCAGCGGTACTTTTATGCGTTGAAAACAAAAGACTATCCCGATAATCTCCTTTTCGCCGAAAATTCCAATCTGGAGAAAAGAGAGATCGATGACGCGGAAACGGAATTTCCCGTTAAGGCACTTGCCGGCACATACATCCCCGAAGAGCATCGTATCCGGGATTCGGGATATCTTGAGGGGCCGAAGATACTGACGTTTGCCCATGTCCTGAAATACGGCATCCTGCCTCTGCCGGATCTCCTGAGCGATTTGCTGGATCTGGGACGAAAGGGGATGGGATGTCCGGTGGAGATCGAGTTTTCGGTGAACCTGAGTCCTGATAAAAAGCAGAAGAGCGACGAGTTCCTTTTTCTTCAGATGCGGCCCATGGTCGCGGATGAGGCACGCCTTGAAGTGGAGATCTGTCAAAACGAAATTGAAAACGCGTTCTGTTGCTCCATGGAGGCCCTCGGGAACGGGAAGGATGACACAATAGCCGATATTGTCTATGTGAAGCCGGAGGACTTTGAAAAAAAGGCGACCCTTCAGATGGCCGAGGAGATCGGTCAGATCAATGCCGGACTCGTTAAGGAGGAGCGTCCGTATCTTTTGGTGGGACCGGGAAGATGGGGATCTGCCGACAGGTGGCTCGGTATCCCGGTTCAGTGGCACCATATTTCAGGGGTGGGCGCCATTATCGAACTCAGAAACGAGAAACTGAAGGCCGATCCGTCCCAAGGGTCTCATTTCTTCCAGAACATCACTTCTCTGGGGATTCATTATATCACCATCGACGAAGACTCGGAAGAGAATTATCTCGACTGGGAATGGATCAGCACCCTGCCTCAGATCCGGGAGACCGCGTTTTTGCGGCATGTTCGGGCGGATCATCCTTTCACACTGAAAATCGACGGAAGGAATGCTCAGTGTGTGATGGTTCGGAACCCTGCTTCCATTCTTTAAAGCCCAGGGCAAAACCGCTCGCGAACGTAAACGTGAGCATGAACATGAATATCAACATTCATGCTTCTGACGGATTTCGTGGTTCTGTGTCATTATCAGCCGATCAGGAAAACGCGGAGGCCGCGGAGTCTCATCCGCGGTCTCCGCGTTGTAAAACAGATTCATACCGGAGTGATGAAAATCAGTTTTTTCGGTCATTTCTGACCGATTCCGTTTCTGTTCCGCCCGTTTCGGATGAGGGCCCTGTGTCCGAATATCCCGCGTGTCGGAACAGGCACGGCCACTCAGGTTTGTGTTCATGTTCACGGATCCCCAAATCCGTTATCAGAAAAAAAAATGTTGACTTCCGATCATTTTTCCCATATAAATTGAATTTGTATGTCATATCAGGCTGTCAGTTCTGGCTTCTGAATGAAAAGGCTGGTTTCTGATGTCCTCTTCCGCTCCTCCGGATTGCCAAATCCGGCGCGGCTCTTGCTCTTTATCAGGATAAAGAGCAAGAGCAAGAGCAAGAGCAAGAGCAAGATAAAGAGATTTGGGGGAGACCTTGACCGTTGAACTTACACCTGAACCGTTCACGTTCACGTTCATGGGCCTCCCTAAATCCAGACAAAAAGAAAGGAGAAGTTATGAAGACAAGGCGATTGATTTGCGCTGTTCTGGTCTGTGTGCTGGCGGGCGTTGTCGCGTTTTCGGCATGGGCAGCGGATGCGCCGTCTGTTCAGGGAACCTGGAAGCTGGTCTCCCGGACCCTTCCCGACGGCAGCGTGCTTAAAGAGCCGGATGTGATCGGTTTCACGACATACACAAAGGACAAAAGGGACGTCCTGTTTGTTGTGAAAGGGGATGACGGTAATTACGGCGGTCTGATCATCAGATCAAAGTACAGTCTCACGGAAAAGGCATACACCGAGGAGAACCTGGCTTTTCTGAAGAATTTCGGCGCGAAAACCATTGAAGTGCCTCTCAAAAAGGGAACAAGCCCGGTGACGGTGAAAGGTGGCCGAATCGGGTTTGCCCTTCCCACGGCAGGGAACAGCCCGGTCGTTGTCGAGGGAGACTCGATGACTGTGGGCGTGAAGGGGAAAGAGCCCTTTGATGTCTATAAAAAGGTGAAATAAGCTTGAACTTGAATATGCTCGTAAACATTTATGTTTACGTTTACGTTCAAGTTCAAGTTTACGTTCAAGTTCAAGTTTACGTTCAAGTTCAAGTTTATGTTCGCGTTTACGTTTAGGCATAAAAATTCAACTGATTATAACGGATTTAGGGGAGGCTCAACGCAGAGGTCGCGGAGAACGCGGAGACACGCGGAGATATCAGCGGACCGGAGCGGGGGATCACCGCCATCAGGCCGGGGAACACGGCCGGCCGGGGAGGACATTGTCTCAGGCACTGCCGGGCCGCTCCGACTCCCAACCCGGTGGGCGGCGGGGCGGATCCGGGCGACTTCCTCCGCGTGACTCCGCGTCCTCCGCGTCCTCCGCGTTGAGTTCCGCTCAGACAGACAGACCATGGCGGGTCAGAGGGAGGCTCCCCTAAATCCGTTATAATCAGAAATTCAATAATAGGAAACGGCCATGTTTATCGAAGTCTGCCTCATATCCGGCGGTTTGTATGTCGGGTCAGCGTTATACAAAAAGATCAGAGATAAGGTAAGGAAAGCAGAGAACGGCTCTTCCCCGTCCGGACTTTCAGCAAAAAACGGACAGACGGATATTCGGAAACTTTCACCACACGAAGCGGAGAGACTCAGATATGAAAAAACGATCAACCAGAATTTCTCTTTGGCACTGACTGCCGGAGGTTTTACCATGACAAGCCTCCTGTTTTACGCGCCTGTCGGTTTCATCAGTGTTCCCATTCTGTTATATCTGCTGATATTCGTTTTTAAGAGACTCACGGATGCTGTGTTCAAAGAACGCCATGCCCCTATCGAAATTCTGGATTTTGCTGTCATCGGCGGGTTTCTTGTCGCAGGAAACCTGTTCACATCCAACCTGTGCGCGATACTCTATTTTACCTACAGAAAACTGAGGATTGCAACGGAAAACAAGTCTGAGCGTACCTATCTTGATATAATGGACACTCAGACTGGGACTGCCTGGGTGCTGAAGGAGGGTGTCGAACTCGAAATTCCGATGGAATCTGTGGAGATTGGTGATGTTGTTGTTGTCAGGGCAGGGCAGGTCATTCCTGCTGACGGTGTCATTGTTTACGGCGCGGCCTCCGTCGGGCAGCATATGCTGACCGGTGAGTTTCAGCCCGCGGAAAAAGGGACCGATGATTCGGTTCTGGCCGCCACCATCGTCATATCCGGCATTATTCATATTCGTGCGGAAAAATCAGGCAAGGAAACCGAGGCCGCAAGAATCGCTGTGATTATCAAAAACACCAAGGAATTTACCGCCTACATGGAGGCGATAGGGCAGGAGATGGCGGATAAGTCCGTTTTTCCCATATCCGTCCTCGGGATCGGGTCTTATCCCTTAGTCGGCGCCGCTGGTTCCGCGGCCCTGTTTTTTTCCAATTTCCTGGGGAGCATGAGGCTCTTCGCGCCGATCAGCATGCTGAATTTCATACGCCTGGGTTCCCATGAGGGGATTGTCTTCAAAGACGGGCGTTCACTGATGCTGCTGTCCCAGGTGGATACGGTTGTGTTCGACAAAACAGGAACCCTCACCCAGGACCAGCCCCGGGTCGGAACGATTCACACCTTCCATGAAGCAGAAGAGAACAGAGTTCTCTCCCTGGCCTCGGCAGCCGAGCACAGGCAAAGCCACCCCATCGCGCTGGCAATTCTTGATGAGGTCAGGGAACGTCAGTTGACCATTCCGGAAATTGATGAAACTCACTATAAGATCGGTTACGGGATCATCATAAAAATGAACGGGCAGCAGGTCAGAGTCGGAAGCGGCCGGTTTATGACAATGGAGGGGATCGATTTGCCGGACGATTTTTACAAAATCCGGGAAGATGCATACAAACAGGGCTTTTCCGTGGTATGTGTGGCTGAGGAGAATCGGCTGATCGGCGCTGTTGAACTGGAGCCGGCCCTCCGGCCTGAGGCGAAAGAGATCATCAGCAAATTGAAGCAACGCGATATTTCGGTTCACATTATTTCCGGTGATCATGAAAAACCGACCCGGGCCATGGCTGAGGCACTGGGCGTTGAAGATTACTTTTTTGAGGTTCTTCCTGAGGAAAAAGCCGAACGGATCAGACAACTCCAGGAGAACGGTAAAACGGTCTGCTTTGTCGGCGACGGGATCAATGACGCGATTGCTCTGAGAAAAGCGAATGTTTCAATATCCATACGAGGTGCCTCAACCGCTGCGATTGACAGCGCCCAGGTGATCCTGATGGATGGCTCTCTGAGCAGCATCCCGAATATCTTCGGGATTTCATCAGATTTCCAGGACAATATGTACGATACCTTTATGGCAGTAACTTACCCTGGTCTGATCATCATCGGCGGCGTATTTCTCGCCGGTTTTACGATGACTCAGTCATTCTCGCTGTATCTCGTCAGCACAGCGGCAGGCATGGTGGTATCCATGAAGCCTCTTCTGAAGCTGGCCCGCGGGAAAGAAAAAGATGTGGAAGCGCAGGAAGTGAAGCTCATTTCTTATGATAAAGATTGGACGGAGTAGTAGTTATCCGTTATCCGTTATCCGTTATCCGTTATCCGTTATCCGGAGTGCAAAGCTTGCTTTGCAAGTCGGCCGGATAAAGACACTCCGGATAACGGATAAAGACTTGCAAAGCAAGCTTTGCACTCCGGACTCCGGACTCCGGATTCCGGATTCCGGACTCCAGATAGGAAAAAAATGAAAACAAGTACAAAAATCAAACCAACAGCGGAATCAGACAGGATTATCAGAGGCCATGTGTGGGCTTCGGTCGGCATTGGCTTAATTCCTGTTCCCATAGTGGATTTTATGGGGCTGACAGGCATCCAGATTAATATGCTAAGGAAGATTGCGGGGTTGTATGAAGTCCCGTTTTTTAAGGACGCGGTGAAAAACATCCTCTCCTCCATGATCGGGGGAGCATTGCCGACCGCGGTTTCGACCCCTTTGGCAATAAGCATGTTCAAAGTCTTTCCCATAATGGGACAGACCGCCGGCATAGTCGCCATGCCAGTTGCCGGCGGTGCCACCACTTATGCGATCGGCAAGGTGTTTGTCCGGCATTTTGATTCAGGCGGAACCTTTCTGAGCTTTGATTCTGAGAAGGTGAAAGGCTATTATGCTGAGATGTTCAAGGAGGGTGAAACCATTGCCGCTGATATTAAGGATAAGAAATCGAATAAATGAATCATCTGCCCAGAATCCACTGATGTTATTGTGATCGCCATATGAAGATAGTCAGCTTTAAGCAGGATTCAGCGTGAGATTCCATCCTGTTTTTAGTATCAAGTCATATGGCTATAGCAATAATATTAATGAATGTCGAAGTTTTGAAAACTATCAGTTTTGAAAACTATCCGGCATGTCATTCCGGGCGACGGTGGATTCCGGGTCAGAATTAAAAAGGTTCCCCGAACCTTTTTAATTCTGCCCGGAACGACATGTCGTGCTGACGGAATCCGCTGATGGTAACGAAGCCGAAGTTTTGAAAACTATCATTTCGGTGACGGTGGATCCCGGTCAGAATTAAAAAGGTTCCCCGAACCTTTTTGATTCTGCCCGGAACGACATGTCGTGCTGACGGAATCCGCTGATGGTAACGAAGCCGAAGTTTTGAAAACTATCATTTCGGTGACGGTGGATCC
>JAUCGI010000164.1 GCA_030378035.1 Desulfobacterales bacterium HSG2 | reverse complement strand
CATTCTTCTTTTGAAAGTTCGCAGTTCTGGAGTTTAGGCGCACCGCCTAAACGCCGGAACTGCGAACTTTTCAGCTTGAAAAACCCATAAATGAAGGACAGGACAGAGCATTGCAGATTACTGACTTGTCAATAATAATCAATGAAATTTGGACCATAAGTGTAAACTTAGGGCTTTATCTTGCTCTTGCTCTTGCTCTTTATCTTTATCCTGATAAAGAGCAAGAGCAAGAGCAAGAGCAAGATAAAGAGATTTGGAAATCTTTAAGTTTACACTTATGAAATTTGATGCTCTGAACAGATTGACCTGTCTGTCGGAAAGGGATTGCAGCTTTCTGCATGTTTGCTTTGTCCAACTGCTCCCGTCACGTTTGAAAATTCGGGAACATCTGACCTGAAATGAAGGGATACGGCTATAAAAACAAGAAACGAAGTTTCAGAAACTTCGGAAACCTGAATTGTCACGAACCATTAAAATTAAGGAGGATATGAACACATGGCAAGTTTGAAGGGTACACAGACCGAAAAGAATCTTCTGACAGCATTTGCAGGTGAGTCCCAGGCCCGAAACCGCTACACCTATTTTGCCAGCAAGGCAAGAAAGGAAGGCTATGTTCAGATTGCGGATATTTTTGAGGAGACCGCCAACCAGGAAAAGGAACATGCCAAGCGTTTCTTCAAATTCCTTGAAGGCGGAGGGCTTGAGATCACCGGCACATTCCCGGCAGGCATCGTCGGAACAACTCTTGAAAATCTGAAGGCCGCGGCAGCAGGGGAAGAGGAGGAATATTCGGAAGTATATCCCGCATTTGCAAAAACTGCCCGGGACGAGGGTTTTCAGGCCGTTGCAATCGTGTTTGAAAAGATTGCCGTTGCCGAAAAACAGCACGGGAAAAGGTATGCCGACCTTGCAGCCAATATCGAGGCCGGCCGGGTGTTCAAGAGAGATGGGAAGGTCGCATGGCGCTGCCGCAACTGCGGTTATGTTCATGAAGGGGAAGAAGCCCTTGAGATGTGTCCGGCATGCGCCCATCCGAAAGCGCATTTTGAACTGCTGGGGGAAAACTGGTAAGTCGGAAGTGTGACTCAGGGCACATGACTGAATAACTTTCCCATTTTTCTTGCTCTTGCTCTTGCTCTTGCTCTTTATCTTGCTCTTTATCTTTATCTTTATCTTTATCTTGATAGTCCGTTCGATTAGGAGCAAGATAAAGATTAAGAGCAAGAGCAAGATAAAGAGCAAGATAAAGAGCAAGAGCAAGAGCAAGAGCAGAACGGGAATCTTATTAAGTCACAATCAGTAGATCGAAAATTTTCCGTTTGACAGTGAATTCCGGGTTAAATTAAAAATATCCGTTTTCAGTTTTCTCCGGAATGACATGCTGATGGGTGTCATTTCGGGGAAATCGGAAGCCCGGAATTCATCGGTTGCAAAACTTTTCGATCTGCTGACAATTGCTTAATTTTTAATTTTGATCTTAATGAAGGAGGAGTATATGGCAGAAAGATTGCAAGTCTATAAATGTGAGCTGTGCGGAAATATCATCGAAGTGCTTCACGGCGGGGAGGGTGAACTGACGTGTTGCGGCAAAACGATGGTGCTGATGACTGAAAACACGGTGGATGCTGCAAAGGAAAAGCATGTGCCGGTAATGGAAAAAACTTCCGGCGGTGTTAACGTCAAAGTCGGAGAGGTCGCGCATCCCATGGAAGAGAAGCACTATATCGAATGGATTGAGGTTATCGCGGACGGCAAGATATACAGGCAGTTTCTGAACCCCGGCGAGACCCCTGAAGCTTCATTTACTGTGGAGGGCGGACAAATTTCAGCGCGGGGATACTGCAATCTTCACGGTCTCTGGAAGAATTAAACAAGGATGGGAATTCGGCATCTTTCAATGTGTAACTCAAAAGCATAAACCGCTGAAGGATGCTCAATTTTCAATAAAAGGAGGTTTTATGCCCAGTTGGAAATGCAAAAAATGCGGATATGCTTTAGAAGCTGACAAGCCTCCGGAGCAGTGTCCGTCATGTAAGGAGAAATGTGAATTTCTCGACAACACCTGTTATACTCCGGATTGTAAGCCAGAGGGCGTTGACAAGCGTATAAAATAGGCTGGTTGTTCGTGGTCCGTGGTCCGTTGCCGGCGCGGACATGCGCTGATGAAAACATAAAATCAGCAGTTCTGAAAACCCATAGCCTGATTCGGATTGGCAAATCCGAACCGATTTCTGCCGGATTTGTCAATCCGGCGGGATCGTGGGAAAGTTCTGCTGAAAATCGGTATGGGGAGGAGAGATGGCCAAAGTTCTTATCGTATATACCACAAGAACCGGTGAAACAAAGCGGATTGCCGAACTGATTGCCGAAGGGATCCGCCTTTCTGCCACGGAAGCAAATGTGGTCAATGTCAATGACATTAAAGACCTTCAGGGGTATGACGGCCTTGTATTCGGTTCTGCCACATACCATGGGGACATGATGCAGAAAATGAAGACCATGCTTTTCATGGCTGAAAAGGCAGGTCTTGAAGGAAAAGTCGGCGGCGCGTTCGGCGCGTTCGGATGGAGCGGGGAAGCGTCCGACCGGATTTTTGACACAATGAAGAACATATTCAAAATGGATATGGTCAGCGGCTCGCTGAGGCTGAAATCGAGTTCACTCGGCGGCGGAGTCCAGATGGCTCAGGAGTATGGGCGGGAGATCGCCAAAAAGCTGGGCGGATGAATCAACATTTAATGAAGAAAGGAGAATTATTATGGCTACCACACCGCAACATTGTCCCGGTTACGAACAGTTTAAAAGTTTGAAGGCATTCACATGCAAATGTCCGGGATGCGGGGCAGAAAAGGAGATTTTTTCGGATGAATTTGACAAAGCACATAAGTGCAGTTCATGCGGAAAAGAGATAGACTTCACCCAGTGCAAGCTGGAAGGAGCTTAACAATTATCGATTGAAGATTGCCGATTGCCGAATGAAGCCTGCTGATTGTCGATTGAAACAGCCATTTTCCAATCTTCGATCTTCAGGCCTCAGGCGGCAGTCCCCAATCTTCAATCCCAATCTTCAGTCGAAAAGGAGGAGCTGATGGATGTCGTATTGTTCTCGCGTCTGCAATTTGCCGTCGCCACCATGTTCCATTTCCTGTTTGTGCCTCTGACATTGGGGCTGTCAATCCTGATCGCATACATGGAAACGAAATATGTCAGGACAGGGGATGAAACCTACCTGTCCATGACCAAATTCTGGGGCAAAATCTTTCTTATCAACTTTGGCCTGGGAGTTGTCACGGGAATTACCCTTGAGTTTCAGTTCGGAACGAACTGGTCCCGCTATTCCGCGTATGTCGGAGATATTTTCGGCTCGCTTCTTGCCATTGAGGCAAGCGCCGCGTTTTTCCTGGAATCCACACTGATCGGTGTCTGGGTCTTCGGGTGGAAAAAAATTTCAAAAAAAGCCCATGCGGTTGTGATATGGCTGATTGCGGGGGCAGGTACGCTCTCCGCAATCTGGATACTGATTGCAAACGGCTGGATGCAGCATCCTGTCGGTTACGCGATCCGGGACGGGAGAGCCGAACTCGTCGATTTTGCCGCGGTTGTTTCCAACAAATTCGCAATCCTCGAATTTCTTCACACCGTCAGCGCGGCTTATGTTTTAAGCGCGTTTTTTGTTATGGGCGTCAGCGCGTATCATCTTCTGAAAAGACAGCACATCGAGTTCTTTACCCGGTCTTTTAAAATCGCCCTTGTGTTCGGTCTGGTATTTTCAATCTTCACAGCCATCAACGGCGACATGCATGCCGTTCATGTGACAGAAGTTCAGCCCGCGAAGCTTGCAGCCATGGAAGCCCACTGGGAGACCACCGCACGGGCGCCGCTTCACCTGTTCGCCATCCCGGACGAGGAAAATGAAAGGAATCTGATTGAAATCGGGTCCATCCCCGGCATTCTCAGCTTTCTTGCCCATCATGATTTTAATGCCGAAGTAACAGGGCTGAGGGATATTCCAAAAGAGGAAAGACCTCCCGTGCTTCTTTCATTAATCTCTTTCAGAACCATGGTGGGGCTGGGAACCCTCTTTCCCCTCCTGATGATCATCGGGTGGATCAGGCGGAACCGCCTCCTTGAAAGCGACCTCTATCTCAAGGTGATGCTTTTTGCAATTCCCCTGCCGTACATTGCCATTGAAATGGGATGGGTCCTTGCGGAAGTGGGACGTCAGCCCTGGATCGTCTACGGTCTGATGAAGACATCGGACGCGGTCTCTCCCATAACATTTCCACAAGTCTTTTTCTCATTGATTGCTTTTGTCGTATTTTACGGCATTCTGGGTGCAATCGGTTTCTCTCTGATTGCAAAACATGCCAAAAAAGGACCAGAGCAACTGACAACTGACAACTGACAACTGACAAGTGATCGGAGGTTTAATAATGGAACTACAGACAATATGGTTTTTCCTCTGGGGACTGCTGTGGGCGATATTTTTCATGACCGACGGTTTTGATTTCGGAATCGGAACCCTCTACCCCTTTATAGGAAAGAATAACGAAGAGAAAAAGGTCATGCTGAATTCCGTGGGACCGCTTTGGGACGGCAATGAAGTATGGCTTATCACCGCTGGCGGGGTGACGTTCGCAGCGTTTCCCACGGTATATGCGGTCATGTTTTCATCCCTCTATTCAGCTCTGATGCTGATTCTTTTTGCCCTGATTCTGCGCGGGGCCGCGTTTGAATTCCGCAACAAAGAGGATAACCCCGGCTGGCATAAAATCTGGGATACCTGCATTTTTATCGGCAGCGCCACGCCCGCGGTCTTATTCGGGGTCGCGTTTGCAAATATCTTCCAGGGAATCCCCATTGACGGAGACGGCATTTATCACGGAACGCTTCTGACGCTCCTGAACCCTTACGGACTTTTGGGCGGCGCGCTTTTCCTGTGCCTTTTTTTGGTACACGGCGCGTTATGGCTGGCCATCAAATCGGAAGGGGAACTTCATGAAAGAGCGGTTGCAACTGCAAACAAAGTATGGGTGTTTCTCCTGATTGCCGCGGTCTTATTTCTTCTTTTCAGCAAAGTCAAAACCCGTCTTTATGACAATTACTTTGAAAGCCCCGGGCTGTTCCTTGTGATTGCCCTGAATGTGATTGCCCTTGTGGGGATAAAAGTTTTCTTGGCTAAAAAAGCTTGGTTCAAAGCCTGGTTCGCGTCCGCGCTGACCATTGTGCTCTGCACGTTTTTCGGAGTCATCGGGCTTTTTCCCAACCTGTTCCCTTCAAGCATCAGCGCAGATCACAGCCTAACAGCCTACAATTCATCCTCAAGCCCCCTCACCCTGAAAATTATGCTGATTGTGGTTATTATCTTTATCCCCATTGTCATTGCATATCAGGTTTGGACATACAATCTGTTTAAAGGGAAAGTGACAGAAGAAGATCTGTCATATTAAGGGTTAAGGGTTAAGATTTAAGGGTTAAGGGTTAAGATTTAAGGGTTAAGGGTTAAGGGTTAAGGTTAAGGTTGTATGCATGCACAGAGGCACTGTGACTGAATAACTTTCCTGCTCCCCGCGTCCATCTTCTGAACGGGAATCTTAACTCTTAACCCTTAACCCTTAAAAGCCTTAACCCTTAATCCTTAAAAGCCTTAACCCTTAAATCCTTAACCCTTAAATCCTTAACCCTTAAAACCCTTACCCTTAACTCTTAACCCTTACCCTGCCAAGTTTGGACTTGCATTTTCATTATACATGATTATAATCCAATTATTATGGAAAAAATCCCCAGCCCAAAAGAAATTGAAAAAGAAATCGGTGAGTTTCTGGCCAAAAAATTCGGGGGGGAAGTCAAAATCATATCTCCCGTGAGGATCCCCCGGGAAGTTCTCTCGGAAGCCGCAAAGGAGCATTCTGAGAAAAAAAAGGAGTTCGATTTTGACTTAAAACCCGAAGAGCTTGTCTCCTTCCTTGATCAGTACATGGTCAGACAGGATTATGCAAAAGCGGTCCTGGCCACGAAAATATGTACGCATTTTAACCGGATAAAACATTCGGAAACCGCGGAAGAAGATATTGGCAGCATGGTCGGACGCATCAAAAACAATGTGCTGATGATCGGCCCGACCGGTGTTGGCAAGACCTATATGGTCAAGCTGATCGCAAAAAAAATCGGAGTCCCTTTTGTCAAGGGGGATGCCACCAAGTTCAGCGAAACCGGCTATGTGGGCGGTGATGTGGAAGACTTGGTTCGTGATCTGCTCAGAGAGGCCGACGGAGATATTGAACTGGCCCAGAACGGTATCATTTATATTGATGAAATTGACAAAATCGCATCCAGCCACAATCTGATCGGCTCCGATATTTCCCGAACAGGAGTTCAGCGCGCCCTGCTCAAGCCTATGGAGGAGACAGAGGTTGAGCTAAAAGTTCCCCATGATCCGATTTCAATGATCCAGGAGATCGAACGCTTCCGCAAAACCGGCAAGCGGGACAAACGCACCATTAACACAAAGAACATCCTGTTCATCATGAGCGGCGCGTTTGCGGATCTTGCGGAGATCATTCATAAGCGCATAAGGAAACAGAGTATCGGTTTCGGAGCGAACATCACAAGCCCTGAGGAACAGGCGGATATTCTGAAGCATGCAAAGTCCGAAGATCTGACAGAATTCGGTTTTGAATCGGAATTTGTGGGCCGCCTTCCGGTTCAGGCTGTTTTTGAAAAACTGACTGAGGCAGACCTTCTTCAGATTTTGAAAAATCCGAACAACCCGGTTATCCTGGGTAAGAAACTCGATTTTGCGGCATACGGCATTGATGTGAAATTTGAAGAGAGACTGCTCCGGGTTTTGGCTAAAAATGCCTTTGAGGAGAATACAGGCGCGAGGGGTCTGGTCAGCGCGGTGGAAAGGGCGCTCCTTCCGTTTGAAAAAGCGTTACCCTCCGCAAATACCAAAATATTCCCGGCCACGGAAGCGATCATCAGGATCCCGGAAAAGTCGCTCGAACTCTTAACAGCACCGGAAGGGAATGAATTAATAGACAAAGAGTTTGAACGGCTGGTGTCTGAAGAGGAAGCATTTATCAGGAAATATGTGGAATCCAACAAAAAAATGCTGGCTGACAAGTACAATCTCACGCTGACGCCCTCCCGTATTGATACCGTGGCTGACTTTTATTGCAACCATATTATGGATATCGGGAATGTTATAAAAAAAGTCAAAACTTTTTCCGACGAGATTAAAAAAATCGAGCTCTATTTCTACCAGAACCATGATATCAATATTGTTCTGGAAGAGGATGCCATTGATTTCATTATCGAACAGTTTATAGACGTTGCTGTTGATTTTGAAGATATCTATAAAAAGCTGTCAATGGATTTTGAACTCGGCCTCAGACTGGTCAGGGAAAAGACTGGCAGGAACCGCTTCTTCCTTACAAGGGAAGCGCTTCTGAACCCGGAAAGTTTTATCAGTAATCTTATCAAAGATGAATTGTCGAATTGATGTTTGGTGTTTGGGTGTTTGATGTTTGATGCTTGATGCTTGATGTTTGGTGTTTGTTGTTTGTTGTTTGAAACTTGAAACTTGGGACTGGCGATTCTGAAAAATGACCGGGACGGAATCCGCCGGTCAGAATTCAGGATTTATATAAAAGCGGGAATCCATGCTTTGCCGGTGGATTCCCGCTTTCGCGGGAAGTTATGGGAATCTGATAGAGTCGGTCGTCTTCCTGTGTAAAAACGATGGGGTGGTTACCGACAGCAAAACTCCCGGCGCTGAGGCAGAGAAAGACTGCCCGGTTGTTGAGAGGGTTGAAAAACTTCGGCATTGAGGAACCGAATGAGGGAAATCCTCACGTCCGGGTCTGTGAGTAATTACCGCTTCTACCCAGAGCGGACGGGTTCCCAGCCGAGTTGTTGGCCTTGATCTTCGTTTCGGCCAGCCGCAACACTCTGCTCCCGACGGATTGGCAAATCCGGCGGCGGGCTTGGATTTGCCAATTCAAGCCGAGCGAAGCGGCCCAAACGAGATCATGGCCGAGTTGTTCGGCAAAGCCCGCCGCTGAACCTGAGCGTTATGTGGCTATATTTATTATTAACAAAGGATTATTTATATGAGTAAAAAGACAAAAAAAGAAGCTCCTGTTGTTGCTATTTTAAATATGAAAGGCGGTGTAGGTAAAACTACTATTGCCGGAAACCTGTTTAGAGAAATGTTTAAAAGTAAAAAAATTAACACTTTGCTAATTGATCTTGATGCTCAGTTTA
>JAUCGI010000235.1 GCA_030378035.1 Desulfobacterales bacterium HSG2 | reverse complement strand
GACAAAAAGTGGATTCCGGGTCGGAAATGCCGGAAATCCTGCCGATTTCCGGCATTTCCGCCCGGAATGACAGTGTGCCGGTTTTCAGGCATCCGAAGATTTTTGTCCTGTACACAGGTTATTTCATATTATCGGAACAGAGTTTTAGAAACTTTCTGTATATGAAGTTATAAGTTCGGGTTCAAGTATAAGTTCAAGTTCAAGCTCAAGTTCACGGGCTCCCAAATCCGTTATAATCAGTAAATTTTTAACCACAAGAAACTATTGAGAATAATTTTGTTTGCGGGGAATAACACACCTATTCACCGCAAAAAGTGCGGAGAATGAAAAAATACATATATCAGCAGGATGACTGGCCTCATTTTACATGGGATAGTGAGGACTTGTTGGTTCTTCTTGGAAAAGTGAGGAATCTGCAGGGTAAAATCGTTGGAAAAATGGAATCACTCGGATTTGAACTAAGAAGTGAGGCCGTTTTGGAAACTTTAACCCTGGATGTCATAAAGTCAACCGAGATTGAAGGAGAAATACTAAACCCCGAACAAGTACGTTCATCTCTTGCAAGACGTTTGGGAATGGATATTTCAGGGCTCGTTTTTTCAGACAGGGATGTTGACGGCGTGGTTGACATGATGCTGGATGCAACTCAGCAGTTTGAAAAGACCCTGACAACGGAAAGACTGTCTGATTGGCATTACTCTTTGTTTCCGACAGGAAGAAGCGGTATGTATAAAATAACAGTAGGCCGTTGGCGAAACGATTCGAGAGGGCCTATGCAAGTTGTTTCAGGATCAATGGGAAAAGAAAAAGTGCATTACCAGGTACCTGATGCAGACGGGATAGAAAAAGAGATGAATGTGTTTATTGACTGGTTTAACAATGAAAACAGACCGGACCCGGTAATAAAAGCCGGTCTGGCTCATTTATGGCTTGTCACATTACATCCGTTTGAAGATGGTAATGGAAGAATAGCCCGGGCGCTTACGGACATGCTGCTTGCAAGAGCGGACGGAATTTCGCAGAGATTCTACAGCATGTCAACTCAGATACGATCAGAACGTAAGAAATATTACAGGATATTGGAGAAATCTCAGAAAGGCGGGCTGGATGTGACTGAATGGTTGTCATGGTTTCTGAACTGTTTGTCAAATGCACTGAATGCATCCGGTCAGACACTTGAAAAAGTGATATGCAAACATGATTTTTGGAATAAAAATGCGGCGAATATTCAAAATGACAGGCAAAAGCTGCTGCTTAACAAGCTGTTAGATGGGTTTGAAGGCAAACTCACCACATCAAAGTGGGCAAAGATTGGCAAATGTTCTTCTGACACAGCACTTAGGGATATTCAAGATTTAATGAAAAAGCACATATTACGGAAAGAACCCGGAGGAGGCAGAAACACAAGTTATAAATTAACTGATATAAACGAATGGGATCAAAAAAAGCCCGGCAGGTAAGATGGCTACACTTTTTCATGACACGGATTAACCTCCACTGTGACATGGGATAATTCCTTGAATTGGGCAAGTATGTTTTTGTAGTGGTCCGGTGATTCAGGGTAATGCGTGACCAGGGAAATAATTGCCGCATAATGAACAGGCCCGATTTTCCAGATGTGGATATCAGAAACCCGGTTATCCGAGTCGGCTTCCATCGCTTCTTTTATCTTTGTTTTCCTTTTGCTGTCAATACACTGATCCAGCAATATTGAACTTGTCTCTTTCAGCAGTCCGTAAGACCAGCGGGTGATGACCGCGGCACCCACTATTCCCATTATCGGATCCATCCAGTTCCAACCCATATACTTTCCTGAAAACAGGGCGATTATTGCCAGTAACGATGTCAGCGCATCAGCCAGTACATGAAAGTATGCTGCTCTCAAATTATGATCGTGGTGATGATGGTGATTATGCTCATGAGCATGAGCATGATTATGAGCATGTGAATGATCGCGGCTGTGATGACCTTTTAAAAGAAAAGCACTTAGCAAGTTGACAATCAGCCCCAGCACTGCAACAGCAATGGCCTCATTAAAATAAATCTGTTGCGGACTGTATAAACGGCTGACCGACTCCAGAGCCATTACCATCGCCACAACCGCCAAGGCCACAGCACTTGCAAACCCTCCAAGAACACTTACTTTTCCCGTGCCGAAACTGAACTCGGGATTGGCTGCATGACGTTTTGCATAACGATAGGCAAATATCGAAATTGCGAACGCCGCAACATGGGTTCCCATGTGCCAGCCATCAGCCAGCAGGGCCATTGAACCGAAAATGTCTCCGGCAATAATCTCAGCAACCATGGTGATCGCAGTGAGCAGGAGAACCCGGAATGTACGCTTTTCCCCTTTTTCGTGCATAACCGCAAAATCGTGAGTATGTTGCCAATTCTCAGGCGAATGTATGTGCATGTTCCTGTTTCCCCCCTCATCCTTGCAACTGATTCAGTTTGAAATAAAATCCCCTGAGTTTCATCAGCGATTCATGCGTCCCGGTTTCAATAATTCTTCCTTTGTGAAGGACAATGATTCTGTCCGCGTGCCGTGTGGTTGAGAGACGGTGTGCCACAATAACGGATGTCCTGTTGCGCATCAGATTTGCAAGGGCTTCCTGGATATTCACTTCTGTTTCCGAATCAATGTATGATGTTGCCTCATCGAGAATAATCAGATATGGATCCCGGGCAAAGGCTCTTGCAATGGAAATGAGCTGGCGCTCGCCGCTTGAAATGGACGCGCCGCCTTCGGAGAGTTCTGTGTCAAGGCCGTCTGGCAGTCTGTCAACAAGCAGCTTGCAGTTTGACGCTGTTAAAATATACTCCTCCCGTCTTTCCTGTTCCCGTGTCGGAGCTTGGGAGCGGGAAACGCCATGGAAAATATTTTCCCGTATGGTTCCTGAAAACAGAAAGGGATCCTGGGTCACCAGGGCCATCTTTGACCTCAGATCAGAGATATCCGATTCCCTTATATCCCGGCCGTTGATGCTCACCCGGCCGGATACGGGATCATAAAACCGGATAATCAGGTTGATCAGAGAGGTCTTTCCAGAGCCTGTCGGTCCCACAACCGCGACAGCCTCACCTGCGCGGACTTTTAACGAAATTCCCTTTAACACCGTCTCCTCTTCAACATAAGCAAAGGAGACATCTGTCATCTCAATTGTCAGCGGTTTGTGGTCAGTGGTCAGTTGCAACGGACCGCCGGCCGGCAATTTTTCCTGGCTGTCCAAGAGCAGCAATATCCTTTCCGCAGAGGACATGGCGTTTTGCATGATGTTGTATTTCTGGGCGAGATCCCTGATCGGGCCGAAAAACATCTTTATATACGCGATAAAGGCGACCAGCGCGCCTAGGCTCATGCTTCCCGAAAGGACGCCTGTCCCGCCGTAAAAGATCACGATAGCAATGACGAACACATCCAGAAATCCCATGAATCGCAGAAACACGGCAAACACCCGAATCTGTCTGATGCCGGCTGAATAGTGATCATGATTCAATGCTTCAAAATCACGGTAATTTTTCATTTCCAGCCGGAACAGTTGAACAATTTTTATCCCGCTGATGGTCTCAGAGAACCGGGTATTGATTTCCGCGACCTTCACCCTCATAATTCTGAACGCTTCTCTGGCCTGATTGGCGAAGGTGACGGAACTGATCAGAATAAAAGGGATCACTGCAAGAGATATCATCGCCAGTTTCCGGTCAATGTCGAAGAGAATAAGCGTGACACCGAGGATCAGAAGCATATCCTTGAAAATGAACACAATCATGGATCCGAATACTTCCTGCATATTCTGAACGTCATTGGTAACCCGTGTCACAAGCCGACCCACCGGATTCCGGGTAAAAAACGCGGGTGACAGGCTCTGAATATGGGAGAAGAGCCGCATCCTCAGGTCGTGCATGACCTTCTGCCCGGTATATTCCATGATCATAAACTGCAAAAAATTGAGAGCAAAACTGACCGAAACGGCAAAAAGGAAAATGAGCGCGGCAAAACCGACCCCGGAAAGGTCGTTTTTGCGCAATATGACAATATCCTTTCTTTCAAGTTCCGGCAGGTCATCAAAGGGAATCATCGCGTACCCCCCCTCCACCCTGAACCGGTCCGGATATTTGCGGACAATTCTATCTGTATCGGGGTCGCTGATATGAATGCTTAAAAACCTGATTTTCGGTTCGGCACCCGAGGGCTTTATCCGGTTCCCAAGCTCCGGTACGATATAGCTGTCTATTGCAATTTTGGTAATATACGGTACGGAAAGATCAATCAGGGTGATCAGAACGATCAGGACGCATGAACAGATCAGCCATGCCCTGTAAGGTCTGATGAACGGCCAGAGTCGTTTCAGTATCTTTATATCATAAGGCTTGCCGAGCTTTTCCTCTTCAAAATACTCAGAACCAGAAGATGTTTTCATTTCTTTTATTCATCCTTGAACTTAAACTTAAACATGAACGTAAACATGAACGTAAACTTAAACGTGAACTTAAACTTAAACGTGAACTTAAACTTAAACGTGAACTTAAACGTGAACTTGAACGTAAACGTGAACTTGGACATGCCCGTAAATGAATGGGTGCATTCCCAAAGTGTGGATGATCCCGATATCAGGCTTTTTTCGGATTCCGGAACCCCGGAAACAGCGGTCAGCCGGAAGCCGGAAGACCTCCCGACGCGAGATCCGATGTCCGGAAACACCGATTATCTACATTTTGGGAATGCACCCAAATGAATGCTAACATCCGGGTTCACGTTTAGGTTCACGTTCACATTCAAATTCACGTTCACGAGCAGAGCCGGAATTCAGGCTATGGCCAAAAACTTTTAGTTCTACTGAATCTTTGTATAACTCCAAATGATGATCTTTGCAAGTTGAATTTCCGGTTTTATCTGTCCAGATACGGAAATCCGGAACATGAAACTTCGCAAAGAAACTTCACAGATGATAAAAATCCGTTTGCGTACAAGATCATTTTCTGATATGCTTGATTAATGATTCGGACAGCTTTTTGGAATTCCCTGTTTTTACAGAAGAGCATCTGTTTAACGATTAGGTGTAAAAAAGTTCAACTGGGGAAGTGCTGAAATAAAATTTTAGCACATTTTTTCAGAGGCCGCGGGCCTGGGCAGTGCCGAAATTTCATTTCGGCACTCCCGGTTTGTGCTAAAATTTCATTTTAGCACTCCTTCTTCCTGTGTTATAACCAGAAAATTTCAAAGGAGCGCCAAATTCACACTTTGGCAGAAAGGTTTATGAATTTACTCTTAACAAATGATGACAGCATTTATGCAGAAGGATTATGGGTGCTGTATAAAAGGTTTGCCAAAAAGCATTCTGTCACCGTTGTTGCTCCGGATCATGACCAGAGCGCGGTGGGACACGGGATATCTGTGTATCACCCACTTCGTATGGATGAGGTCAGGGTATATGACAGATATGCGGGTCATGCTGTCACCGGAACGCCGGCAGACTGCGTCAAGCTGGGCTTTGGGGAAGTTCTCGGGTTCAAGCCGGATATGGTGATTTCAGGAATAAATCCAGGCTCAAATGTGGGGAGCAGCGTCAATTATTCCGGAACTGCGGCCGCGGCCAGAGAGGCGGCTTTATACGGGGTGCCGGCAATCGCTGTTTCCATAAACGGGTATGAGGGGAATCATTATGAAGATGCCGCGCTTTTTGCGGAGATGACAGCAGAAAAAGTTTTTGAAAACGGCCTGCCCGCGGGAACATTTCTTAATGTAAATATTCCGGATATACCCATGAGGGAAGTGGCCGGCGTTCGGGTAAGCAGCCAGGATATCACCGCTAATTTTGAATTCTTTGAAAAAAGAACGGATCCCCGCAACCGGACATATTACTGGCTGGGGAGTGACACCCGATCCTTTGAGCAAGATTCTGACACGGACGGGGCCGCGATCTTCCGGAATTATATTTCCATAACGCCGCTTAAATGTGATATGACAGATTACAGTGTTGTTGAGGATATCAAAGGGTGGTTTAAATCGCGTCTTTGATGTAAACGTGAATGCAAACTTAAACTTAAACTTAAACTTGAACTTGAACTTGAACTTGAACCTAAACCTAAACTTGAACTTAAACTTGAACTTGAACCTAAACCTAAACTTGAACTTGAACCTAAACTTGAACTTGCCATGTTTACGTTCCTGATTTTAACGGATTTTGTGGTCAGAGTCTGTTTTTTTAACGCGAAGGACGCAGAGGATCGCGAAGATTCGGATGAGACTTTGCGGCCTTTGCGGCCTCCGCGTTTACTTGAAATGATACAGAACCACGTTCATGTTTAAGTTCACGTTCACGGCCTTGATCTTCGTTTCGGCCAGCCACAACACTCCCGACGGATTGGCAAATCCGGCGGCGGGCTTGGATTTGCCAATCCAAGCCGAGCGAAGCGGCCCAAACGAAGATCATGGCCCACGTTCACGTTCACGTTCAAGGATAAAGAATTCTGTCATTGAGGTTGAAAAAAGTAACAAAGTATGCAATCTATGCAAATTAGGAATTAGGAAGTAGGAAGTAACAGTTATTAAATCGGAAAGGGGGAGGTGAGCGCGTTCAACATGATCGGAAAGTGGTTCCGAAGGACAAAACAGAGGGCCCTCTTTGCAGAGTGCTGACCTGTCAATAAATGTCAGCGGTTATCAATGAAACATGAACCTGAAAGGTGCCTGGGGATATCTCTCCGGGCTTTTGGAAAATGCCCCTGTAGGACTTTACATCCTATGGCTTATGTTATTATCAAAGGTTATCAAAAAAGTATTGGTGTATCAAATGAATCAGATGTCAGTTAAACTTGTCTGTTTGGTCATATATGGTGTTACTACAATTTTTTCGGCCTCTGCCGCATGGGGAACGGAGCTCTCTGTCCCCGCTATCAAAGCAAAAGCAGGGGAGTCCGTTGATATTCCGGTGATGGTTGACTTTGTGGATAACCTTGCCGGTATTAAACTGGTGATGAAGTATGATACGGATATCCTGACATTCAAAAAGGCGAACAAAACAAAACATACGTCATCGCTGATGCATATTGTGAATGATAAGAAACCCGGATCGCTGGTTGTCGTCATGGCAGGTGCCAGAGGGATCAAAGGAAAAGATTTTCCGATCCTCTCACTTAAATTCGAGTTGAAAAAGGGGTTGAAAAAAGACAGCGTCACAAAGCTGAAAGTTGTCAAACTTCAGATGATGAGCGACCAGTTGAAGGATATTAAATGTAATGTGAAAATAAATCCGCTGACTGTTCTGTCAGGCCGCTCGGGTGCTAAAAAGTCCGGGCGGAGCGACGCAAAGACCGAACAGGCTGCTCCGGAATCCGGCCAGACCGCTGCTGAACAAGCGGCTCCAAAGGATGCTCCGAAGCCTGAGCAGATCGCTGAACAGGCTACTCCGAAATCCGGCCGGACTGCTGCTGAACAAGTTGCTCCAAAGGATGTTCCGAAGCCTGAGCAGATCGCTGAACAGCCTGCTCCGAAATCCGGCCGGACTGCTGCTGAACAAGTTGCTCCAAAGGATGTTCCGAAGCCTGAGCAGATCGCTGAACAGCCTGCTCCGAAATCCGGCCAGACTGCTGCTGAACAAGCTGCTCCAAAGGACGCTGCTCCCAAGCCTGAGCAGAGCACTGAACAGGTTGCTCCGAAATCCGGTCAGAGAGATGAACGGCCCGCTCCGAAATCTGAGCAGAGCAAAGGAGAGTCTGAGCCATCAGTTAAAAAAAAAGCCGAAACGGTCAGAAGAACCCGGCCATGTCCTCTGACAATCCCCACAGGCGGCCTCAATAAAAAATCTGAGTCCGGAAAATGCGGGCAGGATGCTGAAAAACCTGAGCAGGATGCCAAAAAGTAAATTGCTGAAGACTTCCGGAGTTTCCAAAACTTCGGAAGTCTGCCCGGGCACCGGCAGATGTAACCAAAGGAGACCCGCATGGCTGAAAAAGAGATGGAATTTTCCGAAAGTGTGGAGGATTATCTGGAAACCATTTTGGACCTGGAAAAGACCAACAAGGTCGCCAGAGCAAAAGATATTGCCGAAAGAATGGGATTCCGGCAGGGATCTGTGACCGGCGCGTTAAAAAATATGGCAGAAAAGGGCCTGATCAATTATGAACCGTACAGTTTTATCACCCTAACCAGAAAAGGGACAAAGATTGCCAGGGAAATCACACGGCGTCACACCGTGCTCAAAGATTTCCTTTTCAGAGTGTTGCAACTGGACGTTAAAAAGGCTGACGCTGTTGCATGCCGTATGGAGCATGACATTGACAAGGCTTCTGTGGATAAGCTTGTACAGT
>JAUCGI010000025.1 GCA_030378035.1 Desulfobacterales bacterium HSG2 | reverse complement strand
TCCGGCTCGGCGGCTTGGGAGTCCGGCTTGGGAGAACATCACGGACGGGATTGCAAATCCCGTCCGGCTCGGCGGCTTGGGAGTCCGGCTTGGGAGAACATCACGGACGGGCTTGCAAATTCCGTCCGGCTCGGCGGCTTGGGAGTCCGGCTTGGGAGAACGTCACGGACGGGATTGCAAATCCCGTCCGGCTTGGCCTCTTGCTCTTTATCTTGCTCTTGCTCTTGCTCTTTATCTTAATCCTGTCGTGTCCGTTTGATAAAGATAAAGATAAAGAGCAGGAGCAGGATTAAGAGCAAGAGCACTATTAAGAATGGGAATCCTTAAGTTTACACTTATGGAGATATAACATGTCCCCAGAACGGAGGAGAAAGAAACATGAGATCATTCACAATGAAAACCAAACTGTTTGGCGGATTTGCCTTCCTGCTCATCGTAATACTGGTCATATCCGCATTTGGAATAAGGTATCTGGCAGAAATGAACAGTCGGCTCAACGGCATCGCGGATATCTCCTGCGAAAAGATCAAACTTGCTGCGCGAATCAATCAGGGGGTTCTTGCGGTTTCGCGGGCGGAGAAAAACATCATACTCGCGGCAACCCGGGAAGAGATGGACCGGTATGCCCGATTCGCGGAGGAAGTCCGGAAAGATATGCAGGAACGGAGAGAAAAATTGCGGGAACTGGCGGACAAGGAAGGCGGGGACCAGCTCGATGCTTTTGCGAAAACATGGGATGAGTATCTGAAGGTGCACAGGGAGCTTCGCTCCGTTGCCCGGCATAACTCCAATGTCCGGGCAAGAACACTGTCACAGGGAGAAGCCCGGGAAGCCCACGAGAAAGCGGCAGAGACGCTGCAACAAATTGCGGAGATGAACGACGCGGCCCTGGAACAGACCGCGGAGTTGAAAGAACTGCGGGCGAATGCCGAAAAAGTCAGACTGACAGCCCGTATCAGCCGCAATCTGGTGGAAATCCATAGGGGGGAGAAGAACATCATTCTGGCAAGAACCCAGGAAGAGATGGATCAGTATGCCCGGGGCATAAAAGAGGTGCGGACGGACATGGATCAGCGAATCACCCGTCTGGAATCTTTGCTGATTAGTGAGAACCAGCCGTTACTCAGGCGTTTCCAAAGGGAACTGGACACCTATTTTCACTTGCATGAGCAGGTAAGAAAACTTTCCAGCGAGAATGCCAATACCAGAGCTTTTGCCCTTTCCAAAGGCAAAGCGCGTGAGCTCAGTGACAAGGCTCTGGAACAGATGGCCGCCATTGTGGAGAAAAATGAAAGAGATCTGCAGCATGACAAACTGGCCAGTGACAAAAATTATTCTGAAATACGGATCATACTGATCCTTCTGGTATTGTCCGGTCTCATCTTCGGTATGGGAGTTGCCTTATGGATCGTGCCCGGGTTCAACCGATCTCTGAATCAGGCCCTGCTGATTGCCAATGCCATGGCCCGGGGAGATACAACCAAAGATGTTGAAGTATTCAAGAAAGACGAAGTCGGCATGTTGTTGATTGCCATGCAGAGAATGACAGTCACTTTAAGAGAACTGGGCGCTGTGGCGGAAAGGATTTCCGAGGGAGACCTGGGCACAAAGGTTGATGTGAAAGGGAAAAATGATCTTGTGGCAAAATCGGTTAACCGGATGGTGGACAGGTTTGCCGAGTTTGCGAGGCAGGCGGATGTCATAGCCGCGGGAGATTACAGCGCAGACATTGCTCCGCGCTCCGAAAATGACATGCTCGGGATTGCCATGGGGAGAATGACACTGACGTTGAGAGAGGTGGGCGCTGTGGCGGAAAGGATTTCCGAGGGAGACCTGGGCACAAAGGTTGATGTGAAAGGGAAAAATGATCTTGTGGCAAAATCGGTTAACCAGATGGTGGATAACTTTGCCGAGTTTGCGAGGCAAGCCGATGCCATAGCCATGGGAGATTACAGCGCAAACATAGCCCCGCGCTCCGAAAATGACGTGCTCGGGAGTGCCATGCGGAGAATGACACAGACCTTGAGAGAGGTGGGCGCTGTGGCGGAAAGCGTTTCCAAGCTGGACCTGAGCAAAAAGGTTGAGGTAAAAGGGGACAATGATCTTGTGGCAAAAGCGATTAACCGGATGGTGGACAACTTTGCCGAATTTGTGAGGCAGAATGAAAGAGAGGACTGGCTCAAAACCGGGCAGAATCAGTTGAACGATCAGATGCGGGGAGATCCGGATGAGAAAAAACTTGCGGATAATGTCATCACCTTCCTGGCCGGCTACCTGAACGCTCAGATCGGCACGCTCTATCTCGCGGAAGAGGAGAGTGACACGCTCAGGCTTGCGGGAAGTTACGCCTTTGCCAGACGGAAGGAACTCGGTGACAGGATTAAAATCGGAGAAGGGCTGGCAGGACAGGCAGCTTATGAAAAGAAGATGATTTCGGTAACCGGCATCCCCGAGGATTATACGCGCATTCGCTCTGCCACCGGCGATGCCATGCCGAATAATATCGTAATCGCCCCTTTTCTCCTGGAAGGGCAGTTGATTGGTGTGATCGAGCTGGGGGCCTTTCACGAATTTTCTGACAGGGAGACGGATTTGCTGAACAATGTCATGGAAAGTGTGGCTCTCAGTTTCAATTCGGTTCGGAATCGCATGAGAACGAATGAACTGCTGGGAGAAACCCAGCGTCAGGCAGAAGAAGTTGAAAGCCAGGCAGAAGAACTGAAAGCCGCCAACGAAGAACTCGAACAACAGTCCCGGGAGATGGAATCACTGAATGAGGAACTGGAAGAAAAAGCAGAGGCATTGGAAGTTCAGAAAGAGGATATTGAACAGAAAAACAGGGAAGTGGAAGAGAAAGCGGAGGAGCTGGCCATTGCCAGCAAATACAAGTCGGAGTTTCTGGCGAACATGTCTCATGAGCTGAGAACCCCCCTGAACAGTCTGCTGCTTCTCTCCGCCGGGCTGTCCAGGAATCGGGAGCGGAATCTGACGCCGGAACAGGTCGAATCCGTGACAATCATTCACAATGGCGGCAAGGAGCTGCTGCAACTGATCGATGAAATCCTGGACCTTTCCAAGATTGAGGCGGGAATGATGGAAACCGACTTCAGATCCGTCCCCGTTCGGGAGATTGCCGGCAGAATGGGGCAAAAGTTCGGGCACATGGCAGAGGCGAAAGGCCTGGAATTAAAAATCTCGACCGATCAGGATCTGCCGGATTCCATTGTCACGGACAGAAACCGTCTGGATCAGATCCTGACGAATCTCCTTTCCAATGCCATCAAGTTCACAAGCAAAGGCAGTGTCACGGTGGATTTCAGCCAGCCCGGGTCTGAGGATGCGGGGAAATTTCTCAGGAGCGGACTGAAACCCGAAGAGACCGTTGCAATTGCGGTGACGGATACCGGCATCGGCATTCCTCCGGGAAAAAAACAGGTCATCTTTGAAGCGTTCCAGCAGGCAGAGGGAGGGACCGCAAGAAAATACGGCGGCACCGGCCTGGGACTCTCCATTTCCAGGGAACTGGCAACATTGCTCGGCGGGGAAATCCGGGTCCGAAGCATCGTCGGAGAGGGTTCCGCGTTCACCCTCCTCCTGCCTGTCGCGGCAAAGCCCCCGTCACAGGCGGAAGAGAGAAAACGGCGGGAACGCCCGGCGCCGATGCCTGAAATGAGAGCATCCGAAATTTCGGAAGCGGACACATCTGCAAAGAGTATTCAGGATGATCGGGAAAACCTGGGAGAGAATGATACTGTCCTGCTGATTATCGAGGATGATTTGAAATTCGCGGAAATTCTGCTGAATCAGTGCCGCGACAGAGGTTTCAAATGCCTGGCAACTCCCAACGGGTCCGACGGTCTGGAACTGGCGGTCCGGCATCTTCCGAGCGGAATTATTCTGGACCTTCATCTTCCTGACATGGACGGCCGGTCCGTACTGACAGCCCTGAAGGAAAACACGGCAACCCGCCATATTCCCGTTCATATCATATCGGCAGATGAAAGAAATCCCGATGCCCTGCGACAGGGCGCTGTCGGCTTTCTGACCAAACCGGTGAGCCAGGAACAACTGGACGGGATATTTCTCCGATTCAGAGAATTCGCGGACAAGGATGTGAAAGACCTGTTGGTGGTTGAGGATGACGAGCCGACCCGAAAAGCGGTCACGGAGCTGATCGGAAACAGCGACGTCAGAATAACCGGGGTAGCAAGCGGACAGGAAGCTTTCAAATTATTTCAGTCAGCCTCCTTCGACTGCATGATCCTGGATCTGAAATTGCCGGACATGTCCGGATTTGAACTGCTGGATCGGCTCAGACAGGAAAAAGAGATCAGAATTCCCCCGGTCATTGTCCATACCGGAAGAGAACTCACTGAGGAAGAGCATCATTATCTTCTGGAATACACGGAATCCGTCGTTATCAAGGGGGTCCGCTCACAAGAACGATTATTGGATGAAACCGCACTGTTCTTACACCGGATTGTCGGAAACCTGTCAGCGGAAAGACAGAAAATGATCCGTCAGCTCTATGACCCGGAATATTTGTTCAAGGATAAAAAGGTGCTGGCTGTTGACGATGACATAAGAAACCTCTTTGCACTCACCCGGTTGTTGCAGGAACAGGGAATGGAGGTTCTGAGAGCGGAAGACGGTCAGAAAGCTCTGAAACTTCTGGAAACGGAATCGGATGTCAGCCTGGTGCTGACGGATATTATGATGCCCGGCATGGATGGCTATGAGCTCATCCGCAGAATCCGCAAACAGAAACAGTTCAGGGAACTGCCCGTTATCGCGCTGACAGCCAAGGCCATGAAAGAGGACAGAGCCAAATGCATCGCCGCAGGTGCCAGTGATTACATCGCAAAACCCGTTGATGAGCAGCGACTTTTCTCCATGATGCGTGTCTGGCTTTATCAGTAGAATTGCAAAGTGAGGAACATGCCCTTAAACGTGAACGTGAACGTGAACGTGAACTTGAACGTGAACGTGAACGTGAACTTGAACCTGAACGTGAACTTGAACTTGAACCTGAACCTGAACGGACAACTTCAGGTATAAGTTCACGTTCACGTTCACGTTCACGTCCACGTTCACGTCCACGTCCACGTTCACGTCCACGTTCATGTTCATGTTCATGTTCATGTTCACGTTCACGTTCACGTTTACGGGCCGTTATAATCAGGAAAACAGGAGTGTAAAATGGAGTCACAACAGACCATAAAGTCCAAAATATTAATTGTCGATGACAAAGAAGAGAATTTGTATGCCCTGAGAGATGTGCTCAGAGAAGCTGATGCGGAGATCATCACCGCGACCAGCAGCATCGAGGGGCTGAAGGCCACTTTGAATCATGAGTTCGCACTGATTATTCTGGATGTGCAGATGCCGGAAATGGACGGATATGAACTGGCAGAAGCGATTCGCAGTCAGAAACAGACTGAGAAAGTTCCGATCACGTTCATGTCTGCGGTCTATTCAACCGATTATTATGTGTTCAAAGGGTATCAGAGCGGCGCCGTTGATTTTATCGTCAACCCTGTCGATCCGCAAGTCATTGTGAACAAAGTAAAAGTCTTTGTCGATCTGGATCAGCAGAAGCGGGAATTGGCCGCTTCATTGGAAAAGCAGCAATCGCTCAATGATCGCCTGGCTGAGACTGTCGCAGAACTGAAACGCTCCAATAAGGAGCTGGAGCAGTTTGCTTATGTGGCCTCTCATGACCTGCAGGAGCCCCTGAGGATGGTGATAAGTTATGTAAATCTTTTGGAGCGGCGTTACAAGGGAAAGCTGGATGCCGACGCAGACGACTTTATCGGTTTTGCCACGGATGGGGCTCTCAGAATGCGTACTCTGATCAATGACTTGCTGGAATTCTCCCGCGTGGGAACCAGGAGGGAACCTCTCAAGGCTGTGAAAACAGAAGATGTTCTGACACAAACCCTGTCTGATCTCCGTCTGACTGTCAGGGAAAGCGGGGCCGAGGTGACCCGCGACACCCTTCCGACAGTTATGGCCGACAGTTCCCAGTTGAAGCAGTTGTTCCAGAACCTTATCTCCAACGCCATAAAATTCAGAGGGGAAGCGCCGCCCCGCGTCCATATGACAGCAGAGGAAAAGAACGGTGAATGGGTCTTTTCTGTCCGGGACAACGGCATCGGCATCGCGGCGGAATATCATGACCAGATATTTGTCATTTTCAAGCGCCTGCACGGCAGAACAGACTATCCGGGGAACGGCATCGGCCTGGCCGTGTGCAAGAAAATTGTGGAACGCCACGGCGGGCGCATCTGGATGGAATCCCGGGAAGGTGTCGGAACAACATTTTATTTCACCATACCCCTTAGCAAAGAAATCCGCCAGTCAGAATAATACGGGAGAAAACAAATGTCAGATTTCAAATCGCAAGTCTCAAATCAGAAGAAATCGGGAATTCCCCAGATTCTTGTTATTGATGATGAGCCTGAACTCATTGAATCAATCGAGGATGTTTTAAAATATGAGGATTATGAGATCATTTCAGCATCAAGTGGTGAAGAAGGGCTGAAGTTATATCATAAACATCAGCCTGTCCTGGTGATACTTGATTTAAAGATGCCTAAAATGAGTGGCATACAATTTTTGGACCGGATAGATTTAAGACCTTTGGACCCCCTTTCGGTAATTGTCCTGACTGGTCACGGTTCTGACGATGAGGTGGAGCAGTGTTTCAAAAAAGGCATAACCGCTTTTATCAGAAAGCCGTTCAATATTTATGAATTTCAGGGACTGGTCAGGAATACGATTTCGTTGAAAAAGGCTGCCACCGAAAAGAAGAGACGCGAAGAAATCTTTAAACTGGAAATCTCAAGAGCCAAGGAGCTGTGTGATCTTGTCATGGAGCCGCTGCTTCCCGCGATGGAAGGGGTGGCCGTCAGTATCAGGTACATCCCCGCTTGGCACATCGGCGGCGATGTCCTGGAAATATTGGAACTGGATGAAAAAAGGCTTCTCCTTTTCCTGGCCGATGTCACCGGGCACGGAGTTCCCGCGGCCATTACGGCCAGTACCCTGAAAACGCTCTTTCAGGAGATATCCGAAACCGATACCGACCCCGCGGCGATATGCGCACGCCTGAACCGGACCATGCGCCGGATCATTTTACCGGACGATATCATTGCCGCGTTCTGCTCGCTGATCGACCTGGAATTCATGAAGATCACCTATTGCCTTTGCGGGGTCCCGTCCCCCGTAATTCTCCGGGATCATGAAAAAATCCGCCTCAGACCCACCGGGTATCCTCTCGGCGTTTTTGAAGACCAGGTTATCGGCAGCGAAACCGTGCCTCTGAAAGATGGTGACGTGCTTGTGGCGTTCACAGACGGAATCAGCGAGGTCAGATCCGAAAGCGGCAAGGTTTTCGGAATCAGAGGCATGGAAGAGACTATCGGAAAAAGAGCGGGCGATATCCGCGACCTGACGGACTCCATTGTAACGGAGGCTGTCTTGTTCCAGAAAAAGGAGTCTTTTCATGATGATGTCATTATCCTGACCCTCCGTTTCTCTGACGGGAAAAAGGATATTCCCCAAAGGCCGTGGAACCGGTTCGACGCACCCGACAAATACCTTCTCAATGTAAAAACCCGATATGCGGAGATTGATGATCTGAGCAGGTATTGTATGAAACATATCGCGGAAAAATTTCAGGTTTCCCGTGAGAATATCATCCGGTTGAGAACAGCGTTTTTTGAAATGCTGTTCAACGCGATTGAGCATGGAAACCTGGAGATGACGGACTTCAAAAACGACCCGGATTTTTTCGGTTCGGAAAGATATTGGGAGATTTTTGAAGATCGGAAGATATCGGAGGAATACGGCGAAAGACGGATCCGAATCGAATGCGTCCGCAAGGAGAATCGACTGGAAATCTCCATAGAAGACGAGGGCAAGGGATTTCATCCTGATGTGATTCCCGATCCGATCCATGAAGACCATTTTACCAAACCGTCCGGCAGGGGCATTGCCCTTGCAAGGATGAACGTGGACCGGATTTTCTATGGCGACAAAGGAAGCAAGGTCACTCTGTCTATGGAGTTATAAGGGTTAAGGGTTAAGGATTAAGGGTTAAGGGTTAAGAGTTAGGGTTAAGGTTGATTATTATAAAAATCTGCGGCTGTCTGAAAAATGAAAGGAGGCAAATTATGTCCAAAAAAACTCTTATTCCGATTATTGTATTCGCTTTCTTTGTTGCGGTTGTTGTGTGGGATCAGACTGGCCAGAAAAGAGAAGAGAGACCGAAAACCACCGGCAAGCGGATGAAGGTTGCAAAGAGTTATTGGCCCGGGCTGTATTGGGTAGCGATTGCCGATAGAAAGGGTTGGTTTGAAGAAGCTGGCTTAAACGTGGAAGTAATAGATATTTATCCGGACTTTATAAAATCCATGAATGATATGGCAGAAGGGAAAATGGATGTTTCCGAATTCGTATTGTTCGATTTTATGAAGTTCAAACTCCGTGGATTTGATTTGGTTGCTGTGATTAATAATGATATTTCATTTGCAGACGCAATCGTGGCCAAATCTGGTATAGAAAGTATTGCAGGTCTGAAGGGGAAGCGTGTGGGACTGCAAAAGGAGAGTTTTCAGGAATTTATGTTATCTATGGTGTTGGAGGGCAACAAATTAAAACCTGATGATGTTATTATGGCAGAGACCCAGGCAGAGGATACAGAGCCTTTTCTCCGAGGCGCTGTGGATGCCATAATTACCTGGGAACCGCATGTGAGTGAGGCTGTTAAAAAAGGAAATGGCCGGATTATATTCAATTCTTCAGAAATCTTCGGTCTTATTCCCGATATAATTGCTTTCCACAGAAAATTTATCAAAGAAAGGCCGGAGGATGTGCAGGCATTTGTCAAAGTCTGGCACAAATCCACTGAATTTATCAAACAGAATCCCGGGGAAGCATTTGGCATTATCGCCGGGATTTACAATAAAACCCCGGATGAAGTGCAAGCCTTTACCCGGCATGTCAGAATATTGGATATGAGAGATAATCGTGCGAGTTTCTCCTTTGCGGCCGGTTTTGAATCACTCCATGGCACAGCGCGTAAGATCAGCAACTTTATGATTAAGAAAGGAATGACAAAGAAACGACTGGACAGCACCGAATTCCTTGACGGACGTTTTATCAGGAGGTTGCGCTAAGTTATGAAATTTTCCACCAAATTCTTTTTTTCAATTGTGGCCGTTACCATTATTGCCGCACCGCTGTTAGGTTTTACCGTACTTTATTCTGCGAGAGCTGTTCTCCGGGAAAGCCTTATCCGTAATCAGTTGGAATTTACGCAGCATACCATGGATCACATTGATCGTATTCTGTATAATGCATACCAGGACATACAGATCGTTGCGGAATGTGAAATGATAGAGGGATCGCTTGAGATATTAAATAAAGAAGATGGCAGAGATGAAGAAGCGGCAGAATCTGAAGAGATGTTAGAGAGGGCATTGCAGGAATGGTTGGGGCTGACCGGTCCCTGGAATATTCTTTTTGCTGTTGATAAGGAGGGGATCATTCTCGCATCAGACACGGAGCAGGATATCGGAAAGCCTGTAACTCATGAATTGAGCAATGAACTCGCGTATAAAGCTGCCATGCGCGGAGAGATTTACTATTCCGACCTCGTTATTCCCAAAATCACTGGCAAGCCGACTATTATTTTTGCTGCTCCTGTTCGAAGTGAGAAAGAATTCGGCCGCCCGATATTGGGCACCGTTATCGGCTATTTTGTCTGGCATACGGTGTTACAGATGATAGATGAGGCAGACCCGGTGCTCCGGGTACACATTTTTAACAGGGATGGCGTAATCATAGGTGACCGGCCGGAGCACAGAGACAGAATTTTACAGCGGAGCCTTGGTCATCTGGATCCGGTAAAAAAGGCGTTCAGAGGAAGACCTTCCGGCACCAGTATTTACACGGACGAACATAAACCAGATAAAACTTCTGTTCTGGGGTGTTATGCATTACAGAGGGGCTTTCTGAGCTACAGAGGCAGTGGCTGGGGATTATTGGTTGAAATTCCTCTTGACGTGGTTTTTGCACCTGTTAACCGGATGGCTCGGAATATCGTGATAGTTGTTGTGTTCATAATGGGTTTGATTGCAGGGGTATTCTGTTTCATCGGCAAAAGGCTGACGAACCCCATTGTGGCTTTGACAAAAACAACTCAGTCGCTGGGAGGAGGCGATTTCAATGCAAGGGCCGAGGTGACAACCAAAGATGAGATCGGTGTTTTAGCGGATTCTTTCAATAAAATGGCCGAAGAATTACAGAAATTGAGAGATGATCTGATATCCTCAAAGGATTATACCGATAACATAATAAATTCAATGACTGATACACTTATTGTTATTGACCCGCGGGGGAACATCGAATCTGTTAACCAGTCGGCAACAGATATGCTCAAATATTCACAGCAAGAACTTGTTGGCATGCCATTCGGACATATTTTTGAAGAAGAAGAAACGCTTTTATTTTTTAAAGGCAGCGGACTGGATCATTTTACCCAAAAGGGCAGTATTTCAGGTGCTGAAACAACATTACGAACCAGAGACGGGGAAAAAGTGCCAGTCCTTGCCTCAGGATCAGTCATGCGTGATGAAAACGGGGTTATACTGGGAGTCGTATGTGTGGCTTCAGATATCACCGAGATCAAGAGGGCGGAAGCGGATCTGAAAAAACGAACGGCTGAACTTAACGCTGCAAAAATATTGAGTCAAAGTATTGTAACATCAATTCCCTCTGCTCTGGTGACCATTGACAAAAAAGGCCGGATTCTTACATTCAACCCCAATTTTTTGATGCTGTTCGGAGAGAAGGATTTTATTGGGGGGCAGCTCACAGAATTGGTACCTTCATTGGATATTCATGAGGTAACTGATAAGATACTCTTTGAAAGGGAAGAGGTATGTCATCTTGAGGTTTCCCAGCATATCGGATTCCTGGGAAAAGAACCTCAGATTTTCAAAGTCTCTGTTGCCGGAATCTTTTTTCAAGGCAGACTCCCGAAAAAGGATGAAGATGCATGGTTTTTGGTAATTTTTAATAACATTACCGAGAGCAAGCATGCGGAAACGGAGCTGAAAAAATATCGTGACTCTCTGGAAGTGCTGGTAAAACAGCGTACCATCGAATTGGAGAAAGAGATTGATGAGCGCATCCGGGCGGAGGAAAAGATAAGAGAGAGCCAAAGGAAAAACAAAGCCATCCTCAAAGCCATTCCTGATCTGATGTTCCGAGTTTCAAAAGAAGGTGTGTTCTTGGATTTCAAACCCAATGTGCCCGGAGATTTATATGCTCCGCCCGAGAAAATTATTGGAAGCAATATCAGAGACATAATGCCAGTCGAAGTTGTTGATCAGTCGTTTCATTACATTGCTGAAACCCTTGATACAGCGGTTATGCAGATTTTTGAATACCAGCTTCCAATGCCGACAGGAGTACGGGATTATGAGGCTCGAATGGTGGTGAGCGGTGAAAATGAAGTCCTTACCGTTATAAGGGACATCAGCGAACGTAAGAAAGCAGAAAAGGAACTAAAGGAAAAGCAGTCCCAACTGATCCAGGCATCAAAAATGGCTTCTCTGGGAGAGATCGCCACCGGGATTGCCCACGAGATCAACCAGCCCCTGACTTATATCAGCACCTTTATTCAGAACCTGGGTAGAGATATCAGAGAGAACCGGATGGATCCGGAATGGACAAAAGACCGCCTTAAAAAAAGCGCCATGCAGGTTGAGCGCATTCAGAAAATTATTCAGCACCTGCGAATCTTCGGAAGAAGCGATGCCGTATCAGGGGAACCGGTCACTATTGATATTGAGACTGTTTTAAAAAATACCCTGCTGCTTATGGGGGAGCGTATCCGTCTGAGAGCGATAGATTTGATCGTAAATGCCGAATCTCAGTTGCCCATGATACAAGGCGACCCCAATCAGTTGGAGCAGGTGTTTATTAATTTGTTGCAGAACTCCGCAGATGCATTAGCCGATACCGGGAATCCTGAAATCCGTGTTGATATTGCTGCTTCCGAAGACAGGAAATCTGTGGTGATAATCGTTACAGACAATGGTTCCGGAATTGAACAGGAGGATTCAGACAGAATATTTGAGCCTTTCTTTACGACCAAAGAGGTGGGAGAGGGGACCGGCCTCGGACTCTCTATTCTCTATGGCATCATAAAGGAACATAAGGGGACGATTACATGTCATTCAGAAAAAAACAAAGGGAGCACGTTTGTCATAACATTGCCATCAGAATGAGGTTTCAAGCTGGTTCGACAAATCCCCATGCCGCCCATGCCGGACGGGATTTGCAATCCCGTCCGTGACGTTTTCGAGAGCCGGACGGCCATGCCGGGCGGGATTTGCAATCCCGTCCGTGACGTCGGATTTTCAAAGTTTCCAAAACTTCGGAAGTCAGCTTTTTCCTGAATCGGGCAACTGTTCGGCATACAGATATTAAAAAATCCGATCTTCAGGAAATCCGGTAATCCCGGAAACCGTTTTTTCAGAGACTCCCGAAAAACCGGAAGAATATACAGGATGCCGGCAAAAAAATGTAAATAAAAAGACCTTGACAGCATATCTTTGTCTGTGGTAATTTGCATAAACAGAGGGTGGCAGTTTGGGATCACCATATAAGAAAGGAGAAACACAGTTGGAGACCTTCACCGAGCTTAAAGAATTGGTAGAAAATCCGCATTATCATGAGCAGAGGCAGAAAAGCTTGGCCGGTCTCACCGATAGTATGATTGATGTGCCCATAATTGAGGTAATCAGCGGTTTTAACAAATTGCCCTGTTGTTTTACCATGCAAAGCTGCTATGGGCATTTTCTTTACAACGGTCAGAAGGATCCGTATAACCTTGATCCCCTGCCGGTTACAAATACTATTGCCAGTGTGGAATACAGAATAGCCTACATTGCCTTCTGCATTGATAACAGTGATTCGGGAAGGAGACTGTCTGAGGCTCTGAAGGAAATCACGGCTTTTGAACCGGAAAACATTCAGTTCTGCTGTGCAGAGTGGTTTTGGAAAAGACAGGTCAATTCTTATGCGCTACAGGTTGAGCCGGACAGGTTTAAGCATGAAGACAAAGCCATACTTGATTACAAGGAAGCTTTGAATATGGAAAAGATACGAAACGGGTTCTTTGTTCAGTTGAAGAAGCTGCTTCGTCAACAAATCCGCTACTGAACTCAGACGCTAATTGCATGTCAACCAGAAAGGATTACGGAATGCATTCACTTGAAATAGAGGAAAATATTGTCAAAAAGTGGCAGAGTGTGATAGATACCATGGCAGAACTTATCCAAGTTCCTGCCGGATTAATTATGAGAATAAGCGGCTCGGATATTGAAGTATTTGTTTCAAGCCGCACAAAGGATAATCCTTATAATGTCGGAGATAAGGAGTATCTGATAGGTTCAGGGCTGTATTGTGAAACGGTTATCAGAACGAAAGACAAACTCATTATCCCCGATGCCACCAAAGATGAGAACTGGAAAGACAATCCCGATATAGAATTGGGAATGATATCTTATATGGGCTATCCGATCATTCTTCCGACAGGAGATGTTTTCGGAACAATCTGTGTCCTTGACAGGAAGGCGAATTGTTATTCCGAAGTTTATGAAAGACTTGTTTCACAGTTTAAGGAATTAATAGAAAGCCATATTTCGCTGTTCTATAAAAACAATGAAATAAGTCATGCCAATAAAGAGTTGGCAGCCCGTATTGCCGAGATAAAGACACTTCGCGGACTGATTCCGATATGCTCCTTTTGTAAAAATATAAGAGATGACAAAGGATATTGGCAGGTGCTCGAAAAATATATTCAGGAACACTCGGAAGCGAAATTCAGTCACGGAGTCTGTCTTGACTGCTTAAAAAAGCATTATCCTGAAGTATATGAACAAAACAAAGCGAAATATGAAGGAAGCAGGCATGCCTGACCCGGTGCCGGCCGTGTCAGGTTAAATCCGGATCGTCAGGATCGAGGCGCAAGCCTTGTGAAATTCGACAATGTTACATGGCCTGATCTGTTATAATTAGTTAGCGGTTATGCCCTTAGATATAGTAAAGGCTTTTGTAAATAGCAAACCAATTTTATTTATGATTAACCAAATCAATGATAAGGAGGATTGAATTATGATGTTCAGAGTCAGTAAGGTAATGAATGAGACAATGTTTTTTCTGATGTTTGTTTTTCTGATCGGATTCTCAGATATCGGACAGAGCTGGGCAGCCGACAAACAAACCTTTCTGTTTGGTTTCGGCCATCGTCTTGAAGCTGCTGAAGAGGCTAAGATATATGCTCCGTTCCTTCAATATCTGTTTAAGAAGACAGGGTACAGGTTTGCACCCCGGTTTGTTCAGAAGAGTGAAAGCATGCCTGATCTTATCGGAAAAGGGCATGTGCAGTTTATGGCTTTCGGGTCGGTCGAGTATATACATGCAAGCGAAAGATACAAAGTCATACCTTTGGTGAGAGGATTGAACTCACAGAACAAGGCGGCATATCAGGCTGCCATTGTCACTCAGCCGGACAGCAATATCAAAACGGTAAGGGACATCCGGGGAAGAACTTTTGCTTTTGGGTCATCCGAATCGACTCAGGGCCATCTGATCCCCCGGATTATGCTCCTTAAATCCGGCATAACCCTGAAAGACCTGAAAGATCACACATATACCGGTTCCCATAGCAAAGCAGGCCAGGCGGTATTTTCCAGACGATATGATGCAGGCGGATTACAGGACACACTGGCAAAAAATCTTGAAAAAAAAGGACTTGTAAGGATTGTCGCAATGTCTGATTTTTATCCTAGCAGCGGAGTGGCGGCAAATAAGAATGTCAAGCCGGAAATTGCGGAAGCGGTTAAAAGCGCGCTCCTCGAATTCGAGCCTCTGGGAAGGGATAAAAAGAGGCTGTATCATTGGGAGAGGACTGAAATGCCTAACGGATTTGTAAAAGCTTCAGAATCCGACTACAATGCTATCAGGGATGCCATGTTAAAAATGGGGCTTTTGGAAAAAAGGAAGGAATATAACCGATAAACAAACCTTTATATTATATGATGAAAGTTTTCCCAAATGCGATTAAATTGGAATCTTAAGACCAAGTTTGCGCTCATGGTTGCAACGGTGCTGTTTTTTGCACTCAGCATCAATACCGCAGTTCTGACGTATGTTGCCTCAGACAAATATAAAAGCGCTCTCCTGTCAAAGGTGGCAGCCATTGGCGAGGGCATGCGGAAGGAAATAAAATTTTCTCTGAATCTGTACATCCCGCTCGCGCTTATCGAGGGCATAAATGACAAACTGGAAGAACTTGTATCCGGGGATCGGGATATTGCCTATTCAATGATTGCTGATGCGAAAGGGAAAGTATTGTTTCATAACGATATGTCAATGGTCGGCAAAGAGATGACAGATACAGTGCCGCCTGAGACCGCCTCATCAGATAAGCTGGTTATAACGCAAAAGGATTCATTTTATGACATTTCATTCCCTCTTAATGATATGAAAGACGAACGGGTCGGCACACTCCACCTGGGAATGAAAACCGATTCACTGCATGCACAGATTTACAGACTTGTTCTCTGGGCGATTGGCGTATCGTCAGTAACTCTTCTTATCGGCAGTCTCGCCGGGCTGATGGCCGGCCACGGGATTACCAGGCATGTCAGACTCGTTGTGGCCGGATTCAAAGATATTGCGGAAGGCGATCTTACCAGGAGGCTTCAAATACATGCAAAGGATGAAATGGGAGAACTGGCAACAGAGTTTAACATATTTATCGAAAAGCTCCAAGCGGTTATGAAAGAGCTTGCTGACACAACGAACAGTCTTTCAAAATCATCTGAGGAACTCTCATCCGTATCCGCACAGATGGATTCATCAGCCGAGGAGACGAATTCACAGGCGGATATGGTTGCGGCATCTTCCGAACAGATCAGCGCGAGCGTCGGATCTGTGGCATCCTCAACAGACCGGGCAAGCTCCTCGTTATCGAATATCGCCTCCGTGACCGAGGAGATGTCTTCCGCGTTCAGCAATGTTGCCGGTTTCGCAAACAAAACCAGTGACAATGTGAGGCGAATGGCAATATCCGGCGAAGATATGAGAACACAGATCAGCACAGTTGCTTCCGCTGTTGAGGAGATGACAGCATCATTGAACGAGGTGGCAAAAAATACTGCCAAAGGGAACCGGATTTCGCAGAATGCAAGCCGGCGCATCGAACAGATCAATACCCGGATGGACGCGCTGGTGGCTTCATCCGGACGGATCGGCAAAATTCTGTAGGTTATCAAAGATATCGCCGATCAGACAAACATGCTGGCTCTGAATGCCACCATTGAGGCTGCCGGCGCAGGAGATGCCGGCAAGGGTTTTGCCGTGGTGGCCGGGGAAGTAAAAGAACTGGCAAAGCAGTCTGCCGGCGCGGCCGATGAGATATCCGGGCAGATAGAGGATATCCGGGAATCCGTAAATGATGCTGTTCAGGCCATTGAGGATATAAACGAGGTCATCAGTGAAATTACCTCTGTCAATGAAATGATCGCAGCCTCGGTGGAAGAACAGAGTGCGACGGCAAACGAGATATCCGAATCGGTTGCCAGGGCCGCACAGACCGTCAGAAATGTTGCAGATGATGCAAATGAGTCTGCGAACCTGGTGGGAGAGATTGCCGGGTCAACAGATGAAACATCCAAAACCGCTGCTGAGATTGCCGGAAATATTGATGAGATGCTCAGGGGCATGAAGGAGGTTGCCCGTTCTTCCAGTGAGGCATCCCGGGGAGTGGATGATATTTCCGGAAACATTCAGGGAATCAGCACCGCGTCGAGGCAGACTGCCATGAGCGCGTCCCGGACCAGTGAATCATCAAAGGAACTGGCTGAAATGGCTTCCGCTCTTACTCAGATTGTCAGGCGGTTTAAATTGGATGATTAAGAAATGGATAAAAAAGGAGAAGCAGATGGTGAAAAAAATTATCATATTTTGCATATTCTTTATATCGGCAAATGGTGTTTCTGTCGCAGAAGTTCTGAAAACACAGTATGTTTCTGATTACGCGCCTCTTTCCTTTGAGATACACGGAAAGACAACTGGCATATATTCTGACATGGTGGCAGAACTTAATGACAGATTCAGGAACAAAAATGTAAGAATTGTTTCCGCAACCCCGAACTTGTTCCCGTAAAGAGGATATTGAGAAATCTGAAAGAGGGAGAGATTGATCTGATCGTAGGCATGACCAGAACCGAAGAGCGTGAGAAAATTTTTCAATATGCATCCACGCCGATGCTCAGGCCCGAAATGACTTTTGCAAAGCTGATTTCGGACAATTCCGAATACGCTGACAAAGCATCTCTGAAAGGGAAAACAATCTGCTCGCTGGACGGAAGCAACTCGGCCAAAAACATATCCGGTATTGATGGAATCGCCGGAATGAATAATGCTTACGATATTCCGACCTGTCTGAAAATTTTGGCAGCAGGGCGGATAGATGTTGTCTATTTTCATCATTTCGCATTATTGTATTATTTAAAAGAAATGAAACTCGGAGACAGGATCAGATTGGTCGAAAAACCGTTGAAAACAAAGGTCTATTATATGTGTTTTTCAAAAAAGGTGAATCCCGACACTGTCGCAGAGATTGACAAGGCTGCGGCAGATATGATCCGGGACGGGATTATGAAAAGCATATTGGACAGGTATAGATAAAAGTTGATTATAACGGATTTAGGGCCGGGCTGCCGGATTCGGCGGCTCGGATTTGTCGAGCGGGGATGGCTCCCGCCGGACTGCCGGATTCGGCGGCTCGGATTTGTCAATCCGAGCCGAGCGGGGGATGGCTCCCGCCGGACTGCCGGATTCGGCGGCTCGGATCTGGCAATCCGAGCCGAACGGGGGTGGCTCCCGCCGGACTGCCGGGTTCGGCGGCTCGGATTTGTCAATCCGAGCCGAGCGGGGGATGGCTCCCGCCGGACTGCCGGATTCGGCGGCTCGGATTTGTCAATCCGAGCCGAGCGGGGGATGGCTCCCGCCGGACTGCCGGATTCGGCGGCTCGGATTTGTCAATCCGAGCCGAGCGGGGATGGATTCCCGCTCTCGCCGGATTGCCAAAACCGGCGGCTCGATTTGTGAGATAAGTACCTATTCATAAATTTTTCTGTTCTCATATTTGTGCCTTTCATTGCGGCGTTTGCGTGAGAACTGAAATCCCGGAAAACTTATGGCCAGCCACTTATCTCGAAATTAACCTAAAAACAGTCTGTTTTTTATCCTGTACACAAATGAAATATAATATTATTGATATCATTGATCTTGACAGACTCCGGCTTCTGCTGGAGAAATTTACCGGCATGACAGGAAATGCGACCGCTATAATTGACCTTGAAGGTAAGGTGCTGGTTGCAACCGGCTGGAAAGATATCTGTGTAAAATTTCACCGGGTTCATCCTGAAACAAATCGGAAATGTATTGAAAGTGACACTGTTCTTTCAGTCCGGTTGGAAAAAGGTGAGAGGTACAATGTTTATAAGTGTCTGAACGGCATGATGGATGTTGCCGCTCCCATCATAATCGAGGAAAAGCATATGGCAAATCTTTTCATCGGACAATTTCTGTCCGAACCGCCGGATATGGAATTTTTCAGAAAACAGGCTTCCGAATATGGTTTTGATGAGGAGGCTTATCTCAAAGCCCTGTCCGCAGTTCCCGTTCTGTCACCGGAAAAAATGAAACTGACAATGGAATTTCTGTCTGATCTGGCATTGCTGATCGGACAGATGGGACTGACTCTGGCAAAAAACAAAGAAAGCAACGCTGAGATACTGAAACTCAGAGAGGAGTTGGAAAGGAGAAAAAAAAGAGGCGGAAAATATCTGGGTTTTGTTCTTGCCGGTCAGGAATACTGCATCAACATCCTAAAAATCAAAGAACTTATCCAGTTACCCCCTATAAGTCCGGTATCAGGTTTTCCCGGGTTTGTAAAAGGGGTGATCAATCTGAGAGGAAGAGTGATCCCGATTATTGATCTGAGAATAATTCTGGGCATATCATCAGCAACAGATTATAATGATCAGACATGTATCATTATAACAGAAACAGACGGAAAATCAGAAAATGCTCTGATCGGCATGATTGCGGATTCGGTTTCAGATGTATCGCAGATCAGAGGTGAGGATATTGAAAAAGTGAGTGAGGTCGGTATTCATCTGAATACGGATTACATTTACGGAATGGCAAAAACGGAAACCAGTGTAAAATTATTACTGAATATTGAAAATATTTTCAGCGACAGGTAATCCCGGAAACCGTTTTTCCAGAGACTCCTGAAAAACCGGAAGATTATACAGGACACCGGCAAAAAATATAAATAAGAAGACTTGACAGCATATCTTTGTCTGTGGCAGTTTGCATAAATAGAGGGTGGCGGTCAGGAGAACAGACGGTTTGGAGTTGGAATCCTGGAAAAAGCCGGATGACGTGACTCTTGTTGTTGTTAGGAGGTTGGAACAATAATGCTTACAATTGAGCAGGCCATTGAGCTTATTCCCGGATGGCGGGGATTCCCGCTCCCGCCGGATTGCCAAATCCGGCGGCTCGGATTTGGCAATCCGAGCCGAGAGCCGGCTTCAGCCTGCCTGCGCTTTCAGCCTCGGAATTGATTCCGAGTGCTTTCACCACGAATGCGAAATCGCCCCCGCCCCGCACGCGGCGACGCAGGGCAGTTGCGGCCTGTCAGTTCCCGGCTTGCAGGGGTTGCACTCATACTTCAGTTTCTTCTTCTTGTCACCCGCGACCGCGGCCACCGGCTCATCCCGCATCGGATCATTGGGATCCTCGTCCAGCACTTCAAAAATCTTTGCCGGGCACGCAGAGACACAGTCCCCGCACCCATCGCATTTATCCGTGTCAATGGTGATGAAAAAATCACCGGAAGCGTCTTTGTATCCGTAATTTGCTAACATTTCCCCTCCCTTTTTGGATTCCCGACTTTTGGCTTGTCAAACAACCCTTAACCCTTAAACCCTTAACCCTTAAACCCTTAACTCTTAACCCTTAAACCCTTAACCCTTAACCCTCCCCTTACCTTTCTGGCAGAGGGTGTATCCGAAAAGGGCGGCACCCGCTGCTCCCGCGATCTGGGTGTCCCATTCGGTTTTCATACGCTCGATGCCGATCTTGGGCATGATCCGATCCATGACCCCGCGGTTTTTTGCCATTCCTCCGGTAACGGCAAACTCCGGTTTCACGCCGATTCTTTCCACAAGGGAATAGATACGGTCGGCCATGGCTTTGCAATATGCGGCAAGCACCTCCTCCTTTGTCCAGCCTTTCCGCAAAAGGCTGGTGGCCTCTGATTTGGCATATACCACACAGGTGCTGGATACCGCGGGCGGCTCTTCCCCTTTGAATTCATAAGACCGGTCGCCGACCTCCTGAATGGGTATGCCCAGAAGATCGGAAAAAACCTCCATCCCCCTGCCCGTGCCGGCAGCGCATTTGTCGTTCATCAGAAAGTTGGTCACTTTTCCTTTTTTATCACACTGGATCGCCTTGATATCCTGTCCGCCGACATCCAGAACCGTGCGAACCTCCGGGCCATAGAGAAAGTTGGCCCCTCTCGCATGACACGCGATCTCTGTGACGGAGCGGTCGGCAAAGGGAACATTCACCCGTCCGTATCCGGTCCCGATACAGTAGTCCATCCTCTCCTCAGACATATCTCCGAGGGCATCCAGAGCAAATTTTAACGCATTCCGGGCACTGTTCGGACTGTCGGAACCGGTCCGCATGTTCCCATAAGCGAGAATCTTTCCATCAGCCATAATAACAGCCTGAGAGCTGACAGACCCCACATCAATACCTACAGTGACAAATTTTGCATCTTTCCAGATTATATCCGGATTTTTCCAGTTGGACTCGGTCCATCTCCAGAATTCCTGTTTTTCTTCAGCCATTGTATCTCCTTTCAGATCGGTTGACGGTTGACGGTTGGCGGTTGGCGGTTGGCGGTTGACGGTTGACAGTTGACAGTTGACGGTTGGCGGTTGACGGTTGACGGACAACGAACCGAAGACAACCGTAAACCGTAAACCGTAAACCGTAAACCGTAAACCGGAAACCGCAAACCGTAAACCGTAAACCGTAAACCGTAAACCGTCAACCGTCAACCGCTAAAACAGCAGCTCCCAGCGATGCGCCGTATTCGGGATCATCGGGGATATGGATTTTTTCCAGTTTCAATTCACGTTTCATGGCCGCTACAAAGCCGGGGTTATAGGCGACACCGCCGATCATCACCACATCTTTATTGACGCCGATCCGGCGGATCATGGATACGATCCGGCTGGCCATGGAATCATGGATCGCCTTGCTGATATCCTGTTTCTCTGTTTTTGCATGGATCAATCCGATCACCTCGGATTCGGCAAAGATGGCGCACTGGGCGTTCATGGGAATCTCTTTGTCCGATTTCAGCGCCAGCGCACCCATCTCCTCGAGGGGCGTCTCAAGGGCGCGTCCCATGGCTTCGATAAAAGCCCCGGCCCCGGCTGCACATTTCTCATTAATGGCAAAATCAGCCGGTCTTCCGTTTTCATCCAACTTGGCGGCCCTTCCCTCCTCAGCGCCGACGTCTGCAACAGTTCTGGCATTGGGGAAGAGAAAGATCGCGCCCTTTCCCATGGCTTTGATTTCATTCACCTTGTCATCGGCCATCCTGACGGAGTCCTTCCCTGCCCCGGTCCCGAAAATTTTTCCAATATCATCCCTTGAAATACCAGCCTCCCGGATCGCCAGTTCCAATGACTCTTCCACCGCCTTTTCCTGATCAAAACCGGTTAGTACGGATCCCTTGCCGATAACCTTTCCGTCTTTCAGAATAACGGTCTTTGTGTTTTTAGCACCGCAATCAATACCTGCACTTATCATTTTTCTTGCCCTTATTATGAGTGTGTCCCCGTTATGTCGAACCGGATTCAGACCGGAGTCCATCGTGACAGCTATGGACGGAATCCATCGTGACAGCTATGGACGGAATCCATCGTGACAGCTATGGATTCCGGGTCAGAACTGAAAAAATGTCCCATTTTTTCAGTTCTGCCCGGAATGACAGGTGGGACACCCTTATTATTCAATCCTCAATCTTCAGCCCCAGGCTCTCCAGAAAGATTGACAGACGGTTGATGGTCGCTGTCTCATCAAATTCACGTTCGTCTCCCATGTTTCCTTCATAAGCCATAACCTTGTTGCCTCTTTCCAGAAGCCCGAGGCGATTCTCGGCAATGCCCACGGTAAGCCCTTCGCAGCCTCGGTTATAATGAAGAATGACACCGTCGCATTTCCAGTTTTTTGCAATGGCGTCCATCATCTTTGTCTTGTATTCGGGATGATAGAAATGCTGATATTCCGGCTTGCTCAGGTGCCAGTCGGCCAGCATCATACAGCCTTCTTCCCTGGTCGCAGGTTTTTTATCCGGCATCGCCCTCGGTATCAGGTCATGCTTCTCCTCATCATACAGCCATGTGCCGGCAAGTCCGAAGGTGTAAAGGGAACCGACGGAGACCGCGCCCCATTTTTCCATGTAGCGATAAATATTCAGGAATCCCCAGGGGGGCTGGGTATCGGTCATCAGACGGGCCTTTTCATTGGCAACCGCCGCGATTCCCCGGGCTGCACGATCTTTGACCTCGTCATAAAGCTCATCATAAAAATCGGCGAATTCGGCGTTGGACTGCTCAAGCACGCCGAAGACGTAAAGAGAATAAATCGTTTTCTCATCCAGAGGCGCGGGGGTTGCCCGGTTCAGCATGCAGATTTCAGCCCATTTGCTGGTCAGACGCATATCGTTCCAGACCGCTTCCAGAAAAAGCTCATCATTGTATTCTCTTCCGGTCACCTTCTGCATCCATTCAATGCCGTCCATCATCTGATCCGCCACATACCTGATCCGATGCGGATACATTTCAGGCTCAAAAGGAGGATACGCGCCCGCGCCCACATCCACACAGAAGAGCGGCACGTTGCCACCTTCCAGTTCACACGCGTTCTGATACCATTTTGCGTGGGAGCAGCAGATATGCTGACTCCATGCGAAATCCGCCTTTGGGAATTTCCCTTTATCCAAGGCGTATTCGTTGCAGAGAATGGATCCCCAGTAATTTCTCATATATGCACATAGATCTCTGGCGAACCCGAAGTTTTCGGCCGCGCTGAGAAACTTGGCGGAGAGGGGTTTGTCAAACGCGCAGGATGCACCGTAAGGCTCTCCGGTGACAGAATATACATCTTTGCCCAAGCCCCTGACCACCGCGTCCGGTGCCCACGCGCTCCCCATCCACCGGATACCGCCTTTCTCTTTGGCTTCCGAAAAATTTCTGTAAAATTGCTGTCTTAGCTCCTTGGCCTTTGGCCAGCATTTCAAAGGCTCTGTCGGATATTTTGCCATGATTCACCTCCTGTGTAATCTTGCTCTTAATCTTAATCTTACTCTTGCTCTTGCTCTTGCTCTTGCTCTTGCTCTTAATCTTAATCTTGCTCTTGCTCCTGCTCCTGCTCCTGCTTCTGCTCTTAATTGGCTGGGATCACGATCACGATCACGATCAAGAGCAAGAGCAAGAGCAAGAGTAAGAGCAAGAGCAAGAGCAAGAGTAAGAGCAAGAGTAAGATTAATTAAAACAGATCATCTTCCTGATCCAAAGTTTCAAGAAACGCCTCCACGCGGATGGCGAAAGGTCCCACAGCCGTTGTCACATCAAACTCTAAAAAATAAGTGGGAACGTCGTTTTCTTCCAGAAACTTTCTTATAAAAGGAATGTCTGTTTCATGGGGATCACAGAATTTCTGCTGGATCACAATGGCACCGTCTGCATTGAAGTCCTTGGCAAACTTCAGGATTCTTTGGAGCCGGGTTCGCTGAGGCCAGTCTTTGGAAGGACACGGGGTTCTGGACACATAGCGGTCCGCTATGGCTGTCAGCGGGTCATCCAAACCTTCCTCCACCTCGTCCCAGAAATAGCGGGTTGTGGTGCAGTGCTCTTCGACCACAATTGTCGCGCCCACCGACTCGCGCTCGCCCAGGGTTTCGACCATCCTGATGAATTCAATGTCGTCATTTTCGCTGCCGACGATAAGAAGCCGTTTGCCCGGGTCCCTCTCCAACTTTCGGGTTTCCAGTTCTTTTTTCACCTCCTCCGCCACCGGCAGCCACTCCCGTGCGTCGGTAAAGAACTGGGAACAGGTCATATACATGGATTCCAAGCCCGTTATCGGCGGGTTGTCCTGCTTCCTGAATTCATAGATATCTTTCATCACCCTGCGGACCTTGTTCATGATCTCAATGCCCTTGTTCAGATCACTGTCCGTAATCTTCCTGCCCGTCAGATCTTCAAGTCTCTTAATCAGAATCTCATATTCCCCCACAAGAAACGGGACCGCTCTCGGACTCTGGACATGGTTGGGCATGGGCAGATAGTGGCTCCATCCCGGATTTTTATGGATCTCCCAGGATGTATATGCCTGCCGCAGATGAATGCAGGACTGAGCGATGGTGATGCCGTCCAAATAATCATACCTGCCTTTCAGTCCCTGGGCCAGCACGTCACGGCAGAAAGGGCAGAACATGGCGAACAGATGCGGTTCTGTCACATCCTGAATTTCATGGGACCCCAGAATCCTGACTGGCAGGATATCAAAGGCATAATAGATCTCTTCCGGCGTGTAAGTACAGAAAAAACCGACGATCTTGCTGCCTGTCCGTTTTTTCCAGTCTGTCTGATAGGCATGGCGATTTTCATACCATTCCTGAAATTTTTCAACAGCCATTATATCCTCCTCTGTAAAAATATGTGCAAGAAAACCAACTGACCGCCAAAGGCATTGTGGGAGCGTCTGGACATTCGACGTGACTAAATTTTGATTATAACGGATTTAGGAGGCCCTTGTCTTGAACCTGCCTTGCCCTTGAACTTGTCCTTGCCCTTGAACTTGCCCTTGCCCTTGAACTTGAACTTGCCCTTGAACTTGCCCTTGCACCCGCACCGCACCCGCACCCGGCTCAGACCCGGGTTTAAGTTTAAGTGCGGTCTGATTTGCAGGTAAAGAGCGGCCTCCCTAAAAGCGTTATAATCAGACTAAATTTTAACTATAAACGCGATGTGCAACTTTAAAGGAACTTCTGTGTTCTTTGTGGTTTGAAAAAGCTACATATAACATTATAATCTAATTGTTATAGAAAATTTCCAGGTGGTGTCAAGAAAAAAGTGATTTTCCCTTTACAATATTTGTAAAAATTGATAGCTTCGATTTTAAAAAATTCTGATTTAGGGAACCCTTGACCCTTGACCTTGACCTTGACCTTGAACGTGAACATGAACTTGAACTTATACCTGAACCCGAAGTTGCCCGTTTAAGTTCAAGTTTAAGTTTAAGTTCAAGTTCAAGTTCACAGGGATCCTGAATCCGTTATAATCAGTAAAAATTAATAAGACAAAAGGAGATTTTTGAAACATGAAATATCATTTCTTGACAGAAACCGGGTTTTTTAAAAAAACTTGGTTTCTCGGATTTCTGGCATGGATGATACTGTTCTTTCCGGTTACGATCCTGGCCCTCGAACCCGGAAGTCCAATTTTGAATATCATGGGGGGAAAGGTATTTGAAGCGGAAATTGAAGAAGCTGATCCCAGAGGAAAGGTTGAGGAGACCCATTCAGGGATATCAGTGACAGTGCCGTTACGCCTGAACACAGGGTCCAGACTGAAAGTGAAATTCAGTTATGAACAGACATCCTATGACTGGGCTGATTCCGGAAGAATCACCTTCAGCAGAGGTTACGAGCCGTGGGACAAACTCTGTTCGGCGGATATGAACCTAAGCTATGTGCATAACTGGAGCCGCAGTTGGTCAGGGCTTGCAGGTGTGAGCATCGGAGCGGCGTGGGAAGATCAGTTGGAAGATGCGTATTCATTTGGCGGGCATGTGGGTGCTCTCTATCGGACCGATTCCAATGTGAGCTGGCTCATCGGTGCCGGCGTTCTTCAGCGGCCCGAAGACACGCTCTTTTATCCCATAATCGGGGCCACATGGAATCATGGCGATCCGGGAGAACATCAGGCCGGCTGGTCCGCGGCGCTCGGTGTGCCGAAAACGGAAATCCGCTATTCATTTAATGAAGTCCTGGACGCTTATTGCAATATTAAAATGGACATGACCACCTATCGCTTAAAAGAGGATAGCAAAGCGTCCCCTTCCGGCTTGGCAGAGATGACCCGATTCACAAGCGGTCTGTTTTTGGATATTCATCCCATAGAACCTCTCCGTATCTCTGTGGGAGTCATGTACCTGTTTGACCGCGAATGGGAAATACAGGATGAAAACGGAGACGCCATCCGGACGGTGGATATTGACGGGGGCGTGGGGGCGGGTGCCGTTTTAAGCTGGACGTTTTAAAGCTCCATCATAAGTGTAAACTTAAGGATTCCCAATCTTAATCCCCTTGATCTTGATCTTGCTCTTGATCTTGCTCTTGCTCTTGATATTAATTCTGCCGTGTCCGTTTGATTAAGAGCAAGAGCAGGAGCAGGAGCAAGAGCAAGAGAAAGAGAAAGAGAAAGAGAAAGAGTTTTGGGAATCCCTAAGTTTTACACTTTGGCAGTTTTTATCAATGTCACCGGTTGCTTTCATAAGGATACCAGTCCCCCGCCCTGATTTTATCCACTTTCAGCACGACCACTTCGTTTGAGCCGGTATTAAAAACGACCTTTCTGCCTTTTTCGCCGCCCACATCCTCGGAAACCACAGAGACCTGCTTTTTGGCCAGAATCTTTCTGGCGACTCTGATATTCTCCCGGCCGATATCTTCAGGGGAGATGTCCGGATTGTAAGCCCCGCCTAAAATCTGCGCTTCCAAGTGTTTTGTTTTTGAGCCGTCATCGAGCATCATGCGGATGAGCATAAGGGTTGCGGCATTGCCATATACCGCTGTGGCGCGGTCCTTTTCCCGGATATAAGGATATCTGAAGTGGTTCATCCCCCCCGCTTTCCGTTTTCGGTCATAAATGCAAACGGAAACACACGAACCGAGAACTTCGGATATGGCAACCGGCTTTCTGGCTACAAATATGTACCCCGGCTCAAGCAGATAATTGGTTGGGCTGAACTGTCTGATTCTGCAATCAATTTTTATTTTATGGTTTATGGTTATGCCGACAGAAGGCTTTCTGTCCGGCAGGCTATCGGCATAGTTGATACTTGTCAATGATTGTTAACGAAAATACGCTCCCGAGAAAACTTGGTGTTTAATGGTCGGGTGAAACTTTTTCATAACTGTTTAACCCTCTGTGCTAATGCGTTTTCATTCTTTTCTGATTACGCAGCGACTGAATGATTTCCCCGGGAATATCCGGCAGCGGAACCACCTTATCGACCGCCCCGATCTTTATCGCTTCTCTGGGCATGCCGAAAACGACACAGCTCTTTTCATCCTGGGCGATTGTAAAGGCCCCGCTCCCCTTCATTGCCAGCAGTCCCTTTGCACCGTCCGCTCCCATGCCGGTAAGCAGCACCCCCACGGCGTTATGCCCCGCGTGCTTTGAGACCGACTGGAACAGCACATCCGCACTGGGCCGCTGGTAATGAACCGGCGGTCCGCTTCTTATTTTCACCAGATAATTGCTTCCGCTTCGATTGATCAGCATGTGATGATTTCCCGGCGCGATCAGTGCTTTGCCCGGAACCACGCGATCTCCGTTGGCTGCCTCACGGACCTCTATCTTGCAGATTTCATTGAGCCTTCTGGCAAACGCGGTGGTAAAGTTTTCCGGCATATGCTGAACAATCACAATGCCCGGAGAGGTTCGGGGCATCCCCATAAGCACGGTCTCTATGGCTTTGGTTCCGCCGGTGGAAGCTCCGATGGCGATCACTTTGTGGGTCGTCTGAAATTGGATGTCTTTTATGACATCAGGCGGAGGCGTTTTTTCTCTGTGGATATTCATACGGGCCGAAGCGGCCGCCCGGATGGCATTTGCCAGGGTTCGGGAAATATTAAGCGTGGAATATGCGGAACCCGGCTTGCAAAGCACCTCCAACGCGCCCAGCTCCAGGGCCTTTAATGCGGTTTCGCTGTTTTTCGGGGTCAGTGAGCTCAGCACCACAACAGGCATGGGATGGTATTTCATCAGTTTTACCAGAAATGACAGGCCGTCCATTCTCGGCATTTCCAGATCAAGGGTGATCACATCCGGTTTGAGCTTCACAATCTGATCCCTGGCAACATAAGGATCCACAGCCGTTCCGACGATTTCAATGTCCCTGTATCTGGACAACTGTTCGGTCAGTATTTTGCGGACCACCGCGGAATCATCTACGATAAGTACTTTTATCATTTTCATATCTCTTTATTTCGGGTTCCGGGTTCACATCGGGGCTTAAAGTGCGACTTTTTTCGGAACTCGGAACTCGATTTCGGAACCCGGAACTCAAATCAGTCGGTCTGTGCCGGAAGCTCACCGTCAACAAACAAAAGCAGATCACATTGTCCGTCATCAATGTCCATTTTTGCGATCGCTATCGGCTGAGGACCGTCAGTTGTAATCACGGGGTCGTCATTGGGAATGATTTCCGGCGGATTGACATTGAAGACGCTCTTTTTTCCGGAGATGGCAGGCAGCAAATTTCCGCACACCACGTTTATCAGTTCTTTGAGAGCGTCCTGCTGCTGCTCCAGTGTGGTCTCTTCTTCATCTTCAAGTCCCAGCATGTTTCCGGCCAGTTCAGGAAGTGCTTCCACCGAAACTGCCATAACGAGGGCTCCGGTGAAAGGGCCGGCAAACGATACCCTCGATCCCATCGCGCCGCTGTAATCCATGTTCTCCCTTTCATCTTCCGGGAAAGAAAAGATAAAAGCAAGCTTCTCCAAAACATCTTCAGCCACGTTGTAAAGTGTCTCTTTTACTTCCTCATTCATTGCAGTCTCCTTCCGACAGTTGTCGTTTTCTGATTATAACGTCTTTTGGGGGAGTGGATTCCGGGTTGAAATCGGAAAATCCCCGCGATCTCTGATCGGGTCAGGACAGGTTTTCCGATTCTACCCCGAATGACAGGCAGCCGCTGCTTTCGGTGGCAGAAACCCGCCCCTGACATCTTTTACAAAAGATGTCAGGGACAAATTTCCGACCCGGAATCCACTGCTCCCCAAAAGGCATTATAATCAGTCGTTTTTATACGCAAAAGTATTCAGATGCGTACCATACACAACATATTTTTCTTTTCCGGTCTCATTCCCGTTATGCAGCGCGGTATGAACAGGATTCGCACAAAGTCATCCCGTTGTCGGCAACATTGTCCGTTCCGCGTTTGTTGCGGAATTTTATATGGCGCGGCGTAATCTGTCAGCAGTTTTGCATCTCTGACAGACATGCCTGTCACGCCGCAGAAACTTCCGGTGTTAGCAGGCAAACCGGTAACGCAGGCGTTCACCTTCGGTTCATAAGTTCATTTCCTTATGTTCGGAGCCGCATAAAAATGTGTCTCAAATATGTATGACCGCACACATTCATGCACTCTTTACGGGGATTCCAGATTCATAATATCTCTGATAGTATCCCGGATTTTTTCCGGAGTGAATGGTTTGTGAATAAAAGCAGCGCCTTTTTGCTGGAGCTTGTCCAGGCGTGTCTTACTTCCCTCGGTGGATATGACAACAATCGGAATATCTCTCGTTTCAGGATTCTCCTTCATGCAGTCTATCATCTCTTCCCCGTTCATGATCGGCATGTTAATATCAACGATCACAAGATCCAACCAGTGCTGGTTAAGCACTTCAAGCCCCTCCTGTCCGTTGCCTGCCTGATGGGTCTCTCCGAGCGGGAGACCGCTCATGCGCAGGGATTTTAAGATCATAGCCCGCATGACACCACTATCATCTACAATAAGAACATTAATTGACATCTTATATAACCTCTTTATTTCGGGTTCCGGGTCTCGGGTTCCGGGTTCCGGCTCGAAATGCTCGGAACACTGAAACTCGTCGCTCGTAACGGCACCCTCCCCAATATAATTAAAGCCTGTTTAACGAAGCCTAACTGCTGATCTTCACCTCGCCTGTTGCCAGGTCGAAATGAACTGTACGGTTGGCCGTTCCCCCGACATCCTCGGATTCCAGGAGCACGCTGTTCTTCCAAAGTATTTTTTTCAGTACGGAGTAGTTTCTCTCCCCTATCTTGAACATCTCATTGTCGCCCACAGGCCGGGCGCAACCCGCGGCTTTGAGTATCAGTCTTGATTTCTGTCCGCCCATGCCGGTGATCTCTTTGAACAATTTCGGAACGCCTGTATCCACAAATATGCAAGGATTTGTCGCCGCCTTCTGCGGATCGGATCTGGACAGTGGTAACATGGCATGCAACAGCCCTCCGACTTGTGCGACCGGATCATAAGCCATCAGTCCCAGACTGGTTCCCAGCGCGTAGGTTACGATGGTGTCTCCTTTTTTTCCAACCTTCATGTTTCCGACTAAAACAATGTGTCTCATTTATTTCTTATGCTCCAACCAAAAAGTTTATGAATAGTTATTCCCCGTAAACAGCTATTCATATGTACCTTAAAAGCACCCGAAATGTCAACTGACGATATTTGTCCGCCATCCGGAGAACAATGTTCAGCTTCCGGTATCCGAATATCAGCTCAGGAATTCTCATTATCAGCAGATCTGAAAGTTTGATTAATCTCAGCAGCCCGGAGGTTCGCGAGACCTGTCATTCCGGTCAGAATCAGAAAAATTTCAGACCGGAGTTCGCCGATTTCCCAGGGCATTGCCAAAAAACTTTTATATCTGCTAATTATCCTTCTTTCAGATTTGCCGATTTCAGATTTGCCGCGTCAGTTTTTCAGGAGGATTCAAGGTCAGATTCATCCCGGATTACGGGTAATGTTTCCAAATTGACCTGCTTTTGCTTTCCGAGTTCCTGTATTTTTCCTTTTTTATACCGATTAACGCCACTAATTTTATGACAAATTCTTTTATACGCTCTATCTGGCGTCCGATTTCCTCGATGGCAGAAGCCGTTTCCCTGGTATTCCCCACATTCTCCTCTGTCACCCTGCCGATCGCCTCCATGGCTTTGCTGACCTGGCTGATTCCCCGGGCCTGCTCCTGAGAAGAGGCTGCAACCTCGCCAAGCAGTTCTTCCACTTTTTTCGCGCCTGATGCCACATTCATAAATGCCTCATTGGTTTCATAGACCAGACCGATGCCGTTTTTGGCCTCCTCAACCGAAGCTTCTATCAGGGCTGCCGTGTCTCTGGCCGCCCGACTCGAGCGCATGGCCAGATTCCTCACCTCATCAGCGACCACGGCAAAACCCGCTCCCATCTCACCGGCGCGGGCAGCTTCGACCGCGGCATTCAGAGCCAGCAGGTTTGTCTGAAACGCAATCTCTTCAATGGTCCTGATGATCTTCCGGGTTTTCTCGCTCGTTTTTGATATCTCACCCATGGAACCGGTCAGCTTTTCCATGGATGCGGCCGCCCGGGTGACGACCCGGGAAGTTTCAATCATCAGGTCGTTTGCATGAGCGACATTTCGGGTATTCTGCCGGGTCATGGCGGTGATATCTTCCAAGAAGGAAGAAGTCTCTTCAACAGTCGCAGCCTGTTTTGACGCCCCTTTTGTCATCTGCCGGCTGGTGGACGCCATACGGCCGGAAGCGTCATCCACCTCGCCCCGCACCATGTCCAGCCCTCTGATAACTTCGGACACGGGCTTTACAAGGAAAAAATTTATAATCAGCAGAAGAGGGATAACAAGAAATAAGCTCATCGCCACCACTTTGACCGCGATAAAAAAGGCCAATTTTTTTAGAGACTGTTTTATAAAACGGTTTGTAAAATAGATTTCCACATACCCGACAGACCTTTCTTCATGGATAATTTCCTCAGTATCGACAATAAATCCGCTGGAGATCTTTCCGTCGGATTTGACAATTCCCCAACTGTCATCTCTTTTGTATGCAACAAAAAGTTTTTTACCATCCGCTTCTCTGACAACAACGGCATATATCCATTTATTCATCATTTCCAATTCAATCAGCTTCCGGGCAAGGTCCGCGTCCAAAAACCAGACCGCCTTCTGAAGACCGTTTGCCAGACGTTTCGGAATCGGAGCGGCAATATCGTTAAAATAGCTTTCCAAATTGTTCTTTTCAATAAAATAATCACAAATACTGAATCCGCCTGCCACAAGTATTGCTGTTAAAATCATAATGACGGAAATCGTACCCGTTTTTTGTCTGAGAGACTTCCGGACCGTTTTTATCTCCTGCATGAACCCTCTTATAATATTTTCTTTGTCCCGCCGCTGCTGATAACTACCTGTCCCATAGAAAGATCAAAGTGAACAGTACGACTGATTGTTCCCCCGACATCTTCGGATTCCAGGAGAATGTTGTTTTTCCAAAGGAGTTTTTTCAGTACTGTGTAATTCCTTTCCCCTATTTTGAACATTTCATTATTACCCAGAGGCCGGCCGCATCCTGCCGCTTTGACGATGAGTCTTGCTTTCTGCCCTCCCAGATCATACAGTCTTCTGAACAGCCTGGGGACTCCTGTATCGACAAACATAAAAGGATTTGTTCCGGCCTTTTGCGGATTTATTTTGGAAAGCGGTAACATGGCATGAAGCAATCCCCCGACGTTTTCAATCGGATCATATACCATGAGTCCCAGGCAACTGCCCAGCGCATGGGTTACCAGCATGTCTTTCTTTCCTCCGACTTTCATATCACCCACTACAACAACGTGTCTCATTTGCTTTCCTGAGAATTGAGAAAACAATAAATTCAAATTGCTTTCCGGTTAACAGATAGAAAAATGTTTTCTGATTATAACGGATTTGAACTTAAACTTAAACGTGAACTTAAACGTGAACGTGAACTTATACTTGCCGTAAACGAATGTTCAGGTTCATGTTTAAGTTTAAGTTCAAGTTTACGGGATCCTAAATCCGTTGTAATCAATGTTTTGTTAACATTTATCCGTAAAAGCTGAACCTGGATTATTCATAAATTTCAAATAACATCGGACTCTGGTTTAATACCTGTCCTGAAGAATTTTCTGTTTTTAACCGGAATGACAAGGATGCCGGTATGATTTGCTGACGATTTATGAATAATCGGGTGAAAAACCAGAATTTTGTTCTCCCGAAACCAGGTTTTTGAAGGGGTTAAATTCCATGACCGCAATTATTGCTTTCTGTAAATTGCCGGCCGTATATAACGAAATTTATGTGAGATCGCTGACAACCCTTCCGAATGACCAACAAAAAGATAGCCCCCCGGTCCCAGAAAATCCCAAAAACGGTTTATTAACGTCTCCTGTGTGGGTTTGTCAAAATAAATCATCACATTGCGGCAAAAAATCACATCAAAAGGGCCTTTCATGGGCCATGTGTCCATCAGATTCAGACGGGCCAGGCGAACAATTGTCCGGACATCATTTTTTACCTGCCAGGCGCGGGGCGGTTCCCGGACTCTGGTGAAGTATTTTTGTAAAAGCAGGGGAGGAAGATGTCGGACTTCCTCCTCTCCGTAAACAGATGTCCGAGCTTTTTCCAACATTTTTGTCGATATGTCGGTGGCCAGGATCTTCACATCTCTGAAATCGATATCCGGCAGATACTCTTTTAACAGGATCCCCAGGGAAAACGGCTCCTCCCCTGAGGAACAGGCCGCGGTCCAGAATCTCAGTCTCCGGTTTGTCAGTTTCGGCAATATTTTGTCACGCAAATAATTGAAATGCTCCGGCTCCCGGAAAAAGCTTGTTTTGTTGGTTGTGATCACATCAATCAGAAAACTGATCTCCTGATGTCCGTTCCTGCTCTCGACATACTTCAGATAAGTGTCAAAATCAGGCAGTTTTAATGCCCTCAGCCGCTTCATCAGGCGCGCCCTGACCAGCGCCTGTTTGCCATCTTTCAGATTTATCCCGCATAAATGGTAAACAATGTGGCTGACTTTTCTGAACTGTTTCTCTGTCAGTTCAAGCGACATTAAATCCATGACTACCTCCCTGTATTCGCAAGCCTCACCAGTCCGCCCACATCCAAAATCAGGCCGACTCTGCCGTTGGGCATGATGGCGCTCCCGGAAATTCCGGGGATGTTCCGCATGGCCTCCCCCAGCGTCTTAATGACGATCTGCTGGCTTCCGATCAGTTCGTCAATGAGGATGCCGGCCTGCCTCCCGTCATCTTCAACCACCATGATAATCGCTTTTGCAGGATCGGTTTCGGCATTTTCGATTTGAAAAAGTTCGGCCAGTCGGAACAGGGGGATGAGCTTTCCCTGAAGCATCAGAGTTTCCCCTTTGTTGAGGACTGTGGAAAGCTCATTGGGATCCGGCTGAACGGACCTGACAATCGAAATGGTCGGCATGACATATTTTTCACTCCCGACACGGACCACCATTCCGTCAATAATCGCCAGCGTCAGGGGAAGGCTCATCTTGAAAACGCTTCCGTTTCCGGGTCTGGACTGAATTTCAATCTGTCCGCGAAGGGCTTCGATGTTTGTCTTCACCACATTCATGCCCACCCCGCGGCCGGATATGTCGGAAATGGTTTTGGCGGTGGAAAAGCCCGGTTCGAAAATCAGGTTGAACAATTCATGATCGTTTAACATACTTTCCCTGATCTCCGAATCATGGCTGATGATTCCGCTTTCCACGGCTTTCTCAAATATCGCCTTACGACTGAGGCCCTTGCCGTCATCCCTGATCTCCACCACCACGTTGCCGGCAGAATGACGCGCGGACAGTTTTATGGTTCCGTGTCCGGTTTTTCCCTGTTTCTCCCTGACCTCCGGCAGTTCAATGCCATGATCCACCGCGTTGCGGACCATGTGCACCAAAGGATCGTTGATAATATCAACCATGTTCCGGTCGATCTCGGTGTCTTCCCCTTCGGTGACAAACGTGACATTTTTACCGGCCTTGCGGGCCACATCCCTCACCAGCCGGGCCATTTTTCGGAAGGTTGCCTTGAGCGGGATCATTCGCATGGACATGCTCATATTTTGCAGCTCACGAACAATTTTACTGGTGAGGGTCACTTTTTTTAACAGCTCGTGGTGACGGCCTCCGGCTACAATTTCGTCCTGAACCACCATGGAATGGGCAACCACCAGTTCTCCCACCATATCGATAAAGCGGTCCAGCCGCTCGATGGGAACCCGGACCGATGATTCAACAAGGTTTTTGGTGCCTTCAGACTGTTTCGGGGGAAGCCCCCGATCCACACTGGTCAGAGGTACGGTCTTTAGCTTCACCGGCTTTTTTTCAACGACCGGTGGTTCATCTTCACTGGCTGAAATATCTGAAACATCCTCTGCCCTCTGCCCCCAGTCCTCCCTCTGCTCTTCGTCCTCTGCCCTCTGCTCTTCGTCCTCTGCCCTCTGCTCTTCGTCCTCTGCCCTCTGCTCTTCGTCCTCTGCCCTCTGCTCTTCGTCCTCTGCCCTCTGCTCTGCCTCTCCGTCTGATTCCGGAGGGACGTCTTCTGCGGGAATATCAATTTGAGGCGTGAACTCCTGAGTTTCTTCGGATATTCCCGCTTTCTCCGGATCAGCCAAAACATTCATCAGGTCATCATAGTCATGGGGCTTGAAAAACAGTTGGCCTCCTGAAAGATTCTGAACGGAATGAATCAGTTCTTTCAGCATATCCACCGCCCGAAGCGCCAGATCTGTGTATCCGCCGGCATAACGGATTTCGCGGTCACGGATACGGCTTAAAAATGTTTCCGAACGATGTGCCATCTCTGATATGAGAGAAAGTTCAAGAAACGCGGAAGTTCCCTTGATGGTGTGAAACGCACGAAAGACTGTGCCGACAGAATCTATGTCGTCCGGATCCATTTCAAGGGATAACAGGGCATCTTCCGCGGTGGTGATTAAATCGCTGCTTTCGGTTATAAAAGCTGCCACCAAGTCAGAGTCCGCGTCAGAAGGCATGAAACCGGCCTCGGATACGGAAGACGGGCTGTCCGGACTCCCCTCTTCAGATACCGGTTTGCCTTTCTGATCCGGGCCGACGTGTGTCGGGGCGTCCCCGTCTTCTTCCATCGCATTCATCGCGTCTTCGATGAGCTGACCCACTTCATGAAGAATATCTTCTGATTTTTCCGGATCGGACGCGCCTATATCGACAATCTCCCCGATTTTCTGCACGGCCCGGATAATTTTTTCCCTGGAGGATGCAGTGCATGATTCATCAGCGGCAATTGTATCCAATATTTCCCGCAAACGGGCCAGCTCGGAAAAATCATTCGGTTCCAGTTGCATTAAAAGTGCAGCCGCATCATTAAGGGATGAATTCAGTTCAAGCATTTTTTGTTTCCAGACTCCTGATCATTTTATGCCAAATTATCCAAAATTTATGGATGAATGTCAATAACGAATTTGAAAGGCCTGTGGTTCATTGCCGATCTGTTCAGTAGTTCACAACTTGCCCGGTTCGGATTGGCAAATCCGAACTGTCCTCTTCGGATTTGCCTATCCCGCGGAGCAGGGTGAATTGGAATTGTGAACTATCGGATTTCCTGATTATAACGGATTTGGGTAGCCTGTGAACAGAACGTGAACGTGAACGTGAACGTGAACTTATATTTGAACTGCCCGTAAATGAATGTTCAGGTTCAAGTTCAAGTTCACGTTCACGTTCACGTTCAAGTTCAAGTTCAAGTTCAAGTTCAAGTTCGCGGATAAGCGGCCTCCCCGAAAAGTGTTATAACCAGCGGGTTTCATGTCTTTATCTGATAAAAGATCGTTCCGTCATATTCCAGAATCTCAAACGCCTCGCTATACCCGCCGACAGTTTCACCAGCACCTAAGAACAAATATCCTCCGGGATTGAGAAGGCCGGCCACGCGGTTGAGCAAAAGTTTTTTAAAGGTTTCCGAAAAATAAATAATGACGTTCCGAAGGAATATGATGTCAAACGGGCCGATGATTCCGGCAATCGGATCTTTCAGATTCAACTGTCTGAATGTCACCATGTTCCTTATCTCAGGGTTGAGTATCCATTCATTCTTCTCTTTTTTGAAATAACGGTTAAGGCTCTCGGATGGCAGCCCCCGGGTCATGGCGTTGGCATCGTATCTGCCTGCCTCTGCCGCGGCAAGAATGGCAGAGGAAACATCCGTGGCAAGAATATTCATCTGTCTGCAACAGGATTCCTCTTCACAGCCGGTTCTGAGGTAGAACTCCATTGCGGTCATGGCAATTGAATAGGGCTCCTGTCCTGTGGCGCATGCGGCTGACCATATTTTTATATCCGCGCGCTTTCCCTGCTGTATGGCCTTCTGGTATTCCGGAAGAAGACGTTCTTCGAGTATCTTAAACGGTTGCTGATCGCGGAACCAGAGCGTTTCATGCGTCGTGATGGCATCAACTGTCAGCGATCTGAGTTCATCTGTCCGCCGGGAATTGCTGAGCTTTCGGTAAAATTCACCGAAGGTGTTGCATCCGCAATCCTTTGCCAGTTTCGACAGACGATTTTCGATCAGATACGCTTTTTCTTTTCCCAGCATAACGCCGCATTCATTTTCGATAAAGTCACGAAGCAGCTTAAATTCCTGTTCATTAATACGAAGCATGTAATCTCCTTTAATTGGTCAGTTGTCGGTGGTCAGTTGTCGGTTGTTCGTTGTCGGTGGTCAGTTGTCGGTGGTCAGTTGTCGGTTGTCCGTTGTCAGTTGCAATGAACCACAACCGACCACTGACAACTGACAACCGACAACCGACAACTGACAACCGACAACCGACAACCGACAACCGACAATCGACAACTGTCAACTGTCAACTGTCAACCGACAACCGACAACCGACCACGAACTACCATCCCTGTACAATACTGGTAATTCGGGCCGCCAGTTGTTCAATGGGCACCTTTTCGTCGGAAAGGGCTGCTTCATCAACAGAACGCGGCATTCCATAGACAGTGCAGGTATCCGCTGTCTGTGACAGACAATAACAGCCTCTGCGTTTCATTTCAAGAACTCCTTTCGTTCCGTCGCTTCCCATACCCGTCATGATCACTGGCAGAATATTTCCCTCATAAGCTGCCGGCAAAGACCGGAATAATACATCTGCAGAGGGCCGGACACTGTTTTCAGGCGGATCGTTGTTCAGGCTGATACACCTTCGCACAGACCTGACATCTTTTATCAGGGAATGGTTCCTGATTCTCTCTGCCCGGACAAGCATGTGGCTGCCACCCGGCGCGATGTATGCGATATTCGGCAGAATCTCTTCACCGTCAACAGCCTCCCGGACCGTAATCACGGATTTTGCGTTCAGACTGCTGGCCAGAGAAGCGGTGAACGAACGCGGCATGTGCTGGACGATAAGCACAGGCACACTCAGTCTGCCCGGGAGTTGGGGAATCACTTTGGCCAATGCGTTCGGCCCGCCGGTGGATACCGCGATGGCCACAACTTCAATCCGGGAAGGAATCACGGGGTACAGCTTATGCTTTTCCGGCGATGGAACAGATGGCGGAAATTTTCTGTCGGAATAATTCGGGACAGTCTTTTCCCCGCGCCTCATATCGGCTTCATCTCCGGAGATATCCTGATTTCCGAGACTTGCTTTTCGGAAACTCCGGCGGGATCGGAGGAGACCGATAAGGGGCAGAAGCCGAAGACGGAATTCCCGAATGGTATTCTCATTTCCGTTAACCGGCTTGGGGACAAAATCAATGGCACCCAACTCCAAAGCGCCGACGATTTCATCCACATGGCCCTCAACAATCCCGGTGACGATGACCACATCCGTGCCGCGCCAGTCCTTTCCGATTTTTTTCATCGTGTCCAGGCCCTGCATCTCCGGTATGTCAAGGTCAAGCAGAATCAGATCAACAGAAAACTGCCGCAGTTTGGCGAGTGTTATCCTGCCGTTGGCAGCAGTGTCAATCACCTCTGTTCCGGGAATTCCCGCCATGATTTCAGAGATAAGACGCCGCGTGGCTTCTTTGCTATCGACAACCAGTATTTTTAGTTTTTCATTCAATCTGAATCTGTCCTTATTCTGTAAGGAATTAAGAATCAGGCATAAGTGTAAACTTAGGACTTGCTCTTTATCTTGCTCCTGCTCCTGCTCCTGCTCCTGCTCTTTATCTTTATCTTTATCTTTATCTTTAATCTTTATCTTTATCTTGCTCTTGCTCCTGCTCTTAATCTTAATCCTATCGTTTGATAAAGAGCAAGAGCAAGAGCAGGATTAAGATTGGGAATCCTTAAAGTTTACACTTATGAAGAATCAGGAATCGGAATGCCTTGATTAAAAAGTGGTTTTAAGAAAATCATCATCTGTTGCGATTTTGTGAGATGAAGCAGCCGGTTTGGGCGGTGGTTCATCTTCAGGTTCAGGCGACTTTATTTCAAACCCCAGCATTTCCAACTTTTCTCTGACCGCTTTTTCTGTAAAAGGCTTTATAATGTAACCGCTGACGCCGCTCTGCATTGCTTTTACAACGGTTTTCATTTCAGAATCCGTGCTGACAATCAAAAAGGGAATTTTCTCTAATGCCGGAACCTGTTTTACAGCCTTTAAAAGCTCGATTCCGGATTTTGCCGGTACACCGGGAAGCGGTGACGGCATATGAACATCTGAAATAATCAGATCAAATTTCTCTTTTTTAAGATGTGTCAGCGCTTCATACGGGTCTTCCCCCTGGACCACATCTGTAATTCCTAATCGTCTCAAAATTAAGATCATTGCCTTTCTTATCGATTGCTGATCATCCACAATAAGAATTTTCATAAATACTCCTTTCAGTTGTCAGTTGTCGGTTGTCAGTTGTCGGTTGCCAGTTGTCGGTTGTCCGTTGTCCGTTGTCGGTTGTCCGTTGCAAATTATCAGTTGCCAATTACAACAACGGACAACGGACAACGGACAACCGACAACAGACAACCGACAACCGGACAACAGACAACCGACAACAGACAACCGACAACTGCTCACTGATTACCGACTTGCCCGATGATTTTTTGCAGTTGTCTGGCAATCTGGGTGATATCTTCAATATTGTCATGAACCGAGCCTTTCCGGGCATCGGGTCCATTGTCAGTTCCTGCATTTTCCAGAATTGCTTCTGCCGATATTTTAAACAATCCCACAATATTTTGCAACTGCCCCGCGAGAAGGGAAAGCTCATCCGCCTGTGATTTGGTATCAACCGCGTTCTGAGAAGTGGTCCTCGCGGCTTCGTTCACACCTGTGACATTCTCTGAGACCGTGCCGGTCCCCGCAGATGCCTCGGCAGCATCTCTGGCAATGATGACAGCGGCCTCTGACACCTCCTCAATTTTTTTGGAAATCTCCAATCCCAGACGGACAGCATCCTGAACATTTTTTGATGTTTCCTCGGCTCGCTGCGCAGCCTCATAAACATTTTTTGAGACCGAGTTCGCTGTGGAAGCGGTCTCACTCATACTTTTTGAAATTTCGTTGGTGGAAGCGGTCTGCTCTTCCACCGCGGACGCGATGGTTCCCATGATGGTGTTGATTTCACTGATGACACTCACAATAATCTCAATCGCATTTATCGCGGCCTCGGTGTTTTTCTGCATGCTCTTCACTTTGGTACGAATCACCTCTGTGGCCCGGCCCGTCTGCCTGGCCAGTTCCTTGACCTCATTGGCCACCACTGCGAACCCCTTGCCCGCTTCCCCTGCTCCGGCCGCCTCAATGGTCGCGTTAAGGGCCAGAAGGTTGGTCTGGGAGGCGATTCCGTTGATCAGATCCACGACCTCGCCGATTTCATTGGCAGCCTCGCCCAGGGTGTTGACGATTTCGGAGGTCTGGTCCGCTTTGTCAGACGCCTCGCTCGTCACATGCGCGCCTCTTCCCGAGTTCTTTGCCACTTCGTTCAGGGACGCGTACATCTCCTCAATGGAAATGGCAACACTGTTGACCGACCCTGAAATCTGTTCGGTGGCGCTCGCCACCACCGTCACATTGCCTGACACATCCTCTGCCGCGGTCCCCATCTCCCTCATTTTCTGGAAAAATTTGTCAGACGCGGCCGCGACCGAAGCGACCTGGGCGCTGACCTGTTCCGCGGCCACAGCCATGCTTCTGATATTGGCCGAAGTCTGTTCGGCCGCGTTGGCCGCGTTGGCCGAGCGAATGCGCATCTGATCCGCTTCCGCAGCCATGTTGTCAGAGATCAGTGTGAGACGGCCGGATGACGCGTTGACATTGCTCACTTCTCTGCTGACCTGCCTGATCATATATTGGAGCTTGTCCATAAAAACATTGAACCAGTTCGCCAATTCTCTGGTCTCCCCGCCATAATCCGTACTGATCCGTTTTGTAAGATCACCCTCGCCCTCGGCGATATCTTTCAGCATATCAATAACGCCCCTGATCGGACTGACGATGCGTCTTGATATAAGGAGAAAACTGATGGAGATATAAAATACAAGAACGATGACAATCATCACAGAGAATTTGATAATCTGATACAAAACAGTGCGCCTGACCTCCTCTTCCTTCAGAAGAATGGCTCTTTCCATATCATCTATATAAACACCGGTGGCCACCACCCAGTTCCATTCTTTGAATAATTTCAGAAATGTCATTTTTGAAACCGGTTCTTTCTCTTCATCCCTGGGCCATTTGTATTCGGAAAAGCCCTCACCCAGATCCCGGGCGATCTTCAACTGTTCCAACAGGAAATGTTTGTTGTTCGTCGGATCGATATACTCGGACGCGCTGATATCCGTTCCGACAAGCTCCGGATTGGGGTGTTGCAACATTTTTCCGGTCTCAGTGTTGAATATGTAAAAATAATCACTGCCTCCGCGTCCGTATCTCAGTCTGCTGATGATGTTTTTGGCGTCTTTCTTGAGAGCCTCTGCTTCCACCTCCGCATAAATTCCCGTGCCGACAATCCAGTTCCAGGGTTTGAAAAGTTTCACATAAGATAATTTGCGAACCGGCTTGTCAGATCCGGGTTTGGGCCATAAATAATTGATAAGGCCCTCTCTGTCTGACGTGCAAAGTTTTACCATTTCAACAAAGATTCTTTTGCCGTCGGGGTCTTTGAAATCGGACAAATCCTTACCGTTCAGTTCCGGTTTTGTCGGGTGCATGACCATTTCAGGCGTCATATCCGTAATCCAGACATAACCCATTCCTTTACTATATTTCATATTTTTAAGCGCGGCGTCCGAGTCTCTTTTATGAGATAAAAACGATACATCCGTATCAATGGTATCCAATATTCGTGAGACAAGAATGCCGGCTCTCGAATAGCTCGTCTTGGGAATAATGATATACAATTCCTCCGGATTCTCAGGCAACGGGCTGATCGGGAGGATTTTTTCGAGACGGATGAGCGGGAGGGCATCGCCATGATACATGAGGAAATCCTGTTCTCCGACCCGTTCAATCATCTGAGTCCCTATGATCTCCAGACGGGAGATGCCTGCAAGGGGCAGCGCGAAATACTCATCCAGCGCATTGTTGAAAATAATGACCGGCTCCCGGGTCTCCGTCGCATTCCGGTTCTGCTCGGCTATCTTCTCTCTTCTGCGCTCCTCGGCTTCAATCTCTCCGAAGCGCAGTCGGGCATACGATGCGATGCCGGCTGCGTCGAGGATCATGGCCACCCGCCCGTCTCCCATGATGGTGGCGCCGGCAAAGCATTTGCAGTCTTTTATATGCTTTGACAAGGGCTTGATCACAATCTCCTCATTGTCAAAAAGCTCATCCACATGAAGCCCGAAAGCGTTCATTCCCACACGCAGTATCACAATGCAGATATCGCCGCAGGTATTTTTGCGGCGGTCCGTGGGCTGTGGTTCGTGGTGCGTGGTGCGTGGTGCGGGGTGCGTGGTGCGTGGTGCGTGGTGGCAACTTCGTACTGACTGCTGCGCGGTGCCTGCTCCCGTCTGCCGACTGTCTGGTAGCCCCTCCCCCGCCGCGG
>JAUCGI010000234.1 GCA_030378035.1 Desulfobacterales bacterium HSG2 | reverse complement strand
CAGAACCCGGTTCAGGTGGCTTATGAACGCCGAAACCGGGACCTTGACCCCCAGTTGGTGTGGCGGGGCAAGGATCAGCAGGATTGGTCTGATCTGGTGGTTCAGGCGCCGCCTTTGTATATTCAGGAGAAGGTTCACCCCAAGTTTCTGATTGATGATCTGCTCAGGCAGACCAGGGAGCAGGATCAGAGGGAACAGCAGTTCAGTCTTTTTTCCGATTTCAACGGTTTGCCGGATGATATCTCGAGAACAGAGTTTTATCAGCATGATGCAAACTGGACAAACCGCATGATTCTGGGGGACAGTCTTCAGGTTATGGCGTCCCTGGCGGAGCGGGAAGGGCTGCGGGGAAAGGTGCAGTGCATTTATATTGATCCGCCTTATGGCATCAGGTTCAACTCCAATTTTCAATGGTCAACCACAAGCCGGGATGTCAGGGACGGAAAGCTTGAGCATATTACAAGAGAGCCGGAACAGGTCAGGGCGTTTCGGGATACCTGGCGGGACGGGATTCATTCTTATCTGACTTATTTGCGGGATCGGCTGACGGTGGCGCGGGATTTGCTGACGGATTCGGGGTCTGTTTTTATGCAGATTGGGGATGAGAATCTTCATCATGTCAGAGAATTAATGGATGAGGTATTTGGAGAAGGTAATTTTTGCGCAATTATTCCGTTCCAAAAGACAGCGCTTGTTAGCAGCCCTTCTGCAAGAACAAACGTCATTGGAACTTTGTGTGATTACATTCTTTGGTATTCTCGTAAAGTTGATCATATCAAATATAAGCAACTATTTCTGAGTAAGGGTGTTGGAGAAGGTGCGGGCATATCTTACAAAAAACTTCTGTTACCAGATGGTTCAGTTAGAGCAATTACGAGCGAAGAAAAGCTTGATCCCAAAATAATTAGCGATGATAATTGTGTATTTCAAGCAACTTCACTTCAATCCACCGGATTCAGTGATACTTTATCAAAACCTTTTGTTTTTGAAGGTCAGAAATTTCGAGTTTCTGGAAACTCTCACTGGAAAACACATTCTATCGGACTTGATCGACTTTCAAAAGCAAGACGACTTGTTATTTCTGGAAAAACACTGCGATATCTTCGATTCCTTGACGACTTTTCTGTTTCAGCACTTGGGAATACATGGATGGATCTAATGGGCGCACAAAATGTTGTGTATGTTGTTCAAACAAATAATAAAATAATTGAACGCTGTCTCCTTATGACCACCGACCCCGGGGATTTAGTCCTCGACCCCACCTGCGGCTCCGGCACAACCGCATACATAGCCGAGCAATGGGGCCGCCGGTGGATTACCATAGACACCTCCCGCGTCGCACTCGCCCTTGCCCGTGCCCGCATCATGGGCGCACGTTACCCCTATTACCTCCTTTCCGACAGCAAAGAAGGACAGCTCAAAGAATCGGAACTTGGTCAGCTCAAAGGATCGGACCTTGAGCGGTGTCGAAAGGCCGCCTACGGCAAAATCCGCCAGGGCTTTGTTTACCGGCGAGTCCCCCACATCACCCTCAAAGCCATTGCCAACAATGCCGAAATAGATGTCATCTGGGAAGAATTTCAAAACAGGCTTGAACCCCTCAGAAAGCAACTGAACGAGTCCCTTAAAAAGAAATGGGAAGAATGGGAGATTCCCCGTGAACCCGTGGAAAAATGGGCTGCCAAGGTAAAAAAACTTCATTCCGAATGGTGGAAACTCCGCACTGACCGCCAGAAAGAGATTGACGCATCCATCGCGGCCAAAGCGGATTTTGAATATCTTTATGACAAACCCTATGAAGACAGAAAAAAAGTCCGGGTCGCCGGCCCCTTTACAGTGGAAAGCATCTCCCCGCACCGCGTCATGGGAGTGGATGAGAATGACGAACTCACGGACCCCAAAGACACAAACCCCGAGGGCACGGACTTTGCGGAAATCATCCTGGAAAACCTCAGAACCGCGGGCGTTCAGCAGGCACACAAAGAGGACAAGATCAGTTTTGTCAGCATCACCCCCTGGCCCGGACATTTCATCTGCGCCCAGGGCACTTATGTCGAAGGCAGCGAGGAGACTGGTACGGAAAAACGGGCAGCCATCTTCATCGGCCCCGAATTCGGCACAGTGAGCCGTCCAGATATTGTCGCGGCAGCACGGGAGGCGGGGGACGGGGATTTTGACGCACTGATCGCATGTGCGTTCAGCTATGACGCCCATTCATCGGAAATTAACAAACTGGGGCGCATTCCCATACTCAGAGCGAGGATGAACGCAGACCTGCACATGGCAGAGGATCTGAAAAACACCGGCAAGGGCAACCTGTTTGTCATCTTCGGAGAGCCTGACATCGACATCCTTCGTTTCGACAAGCTCAACGACCGGGATGTCAGCGACCCGCACCCTGAGCTTGTCGAAGGGGGGGAAATCCGGGTGAAAATAAACGGAGTTGACGTATTCCACCCCAACACCGGCGAAATCATCAGCGACGGGCCCGAAGGCATTGCCTGCTGGTTTATCGACACCGACTACAACGAAGAAAGCTTCTTTGTCCGCCATGCCTATTTCCTGGGCGCAAACGACCCTTACAAAGCCCTCAGAACCACATTAAAAGCGGAAATCAGCAAAGACGCATGGCAGACCCTGAACAGTGACACATCCAGACCCTTTAAAATACCGAAGTCGGGCAGGATTGCCGTGAAGATCATCAACCATCTGGGGGATGAGGTGATGAAGGTGTTTACGGTATAGCCGGAAGACAGAGGACAGAGGACGGAAGACAGAGGACGGAAGACAGAGGACAGAGGACAGAGGACGGACAACAAACAACGGACAACAAACAACAACGGACATAGCAATGAAAACAGCATACTTTGACTGCTTTGCAGGAGCCGGCGGAGACATGATCCTCGCCGCGCTCATGGATGCGGGGCTGGATGTGGAACGGCTCAGAAGCGAGCTGACAAAGCTTCATCTTGGCCACTATGACCTCCGGGTAAAAAAGGTTCTCAAAAAAGGGATCGGTGGGAGCCAGGCGGTGGTCATCGTGGACGAAGAGCATCATGGGCATCACCATCGCCATCTTTCTCATATCAGGGAGATCATTGAGAAAAGCGATCTGGAAGAATCTGTCAGACAAAAAAGCATAGCAATTTTCACCCGACTGGCCGAGGCTGAGGCAAAGATTCACCAGACCTCCGTTGAAAATATCCATTTTCATGAAGTGGGCGCGATGGATGCTGTGATTGATGTGGTGGGGAGCGTCGCCGGGCTGAATGCTCTGGGAATAGAAAAGGTATTCTGCTCGCATCTCCATGTGGGGACCGGAACGGTGAAATGCGCCCACGGCATATTGCCAGTACCCGCACCGGCCACAGCGGAACTCATTAAAGGCAAACCGGTTTATTCAACCGGTATTGAAGGCGAGCTTCTCACGCCCACAGCAGCGGCCATTCTGACAACGCTATCTTCCAATTTCGGGCCCATGCCGGCCATGACCGTGAAGCACATCGGATATGGCGCGGGAACATCGGATCTGCCGATTCCGAACCTGCTCCGGCTCATCATCGGAGAGACCGGCGATGAATTCAGCGGATATCAGACCGAAGAAGTGGCGGTGATCGAAACCGGTATTGATGACATGAATCCCCAGATTTACGGGTATCTGGCAGAGCGGATGTTGGAGATGGGCGCGCTGGATGTCTTTCTGACCCCGCTTCAGATGAAAAAAAATCGGCCCGGAACACTCATCACAGTCATCTGCCGGCCGGAGACGGTGGGAAAATTCTCCGATTTTCTCATCAGAGAAACCACCACCATCGGACTGCGATGGCGGACAGATCGCCGGATCAAGGCCCAAAGAACCATAGAGGAAGTTGAAACCGAATACGGAGTGATCCGGTTCAAAACGGCCCGGGTCGCCGGCGAGGTTGTCAATGTGTCGCCGGAGTATGAGGATTGCAGGCGGGCAGCCCTTGAGGAAAAAGTCCCGCTCAAAGAGGTTATGAAAGCAGCCGGATCAGCGGCTTTGGGAGTGAAAACTTGAACTTGAACTTAACTTCCGAAACTTTGCAGCTTCGGAAGTCAGATAATCAGGAGGAACTGTGATGAAAAAACTGCTACGCCTCGACAACCGGGGACGATGGGATCTGGACGGCATCGAGTTTGCCATCCGGGAACGCGTCGGAAAGCCGGAGAACTTCATCGGACGCGTTGAGGAGATGGAGTACCTTTACACCTGGGCGGACAATGTCAGAAACCTGATCAGCCGCAGCTTTGCATTCCTGGGCCGGCGAAAGATCGGAAAGAGCCTGATCCTCGAACGGCTCTACAACATCATCTACAGCGAGCGGAAGGGACTGATCCCTTTCTACTACGAGTTCACCGAGGGAACCCGAAGCGGAAAGGCGTTCTACCACGACTTTGTGACGCGGTTCTACATGCAGGTGGTCGGGTATTACACGCGGGACATCGCCTGGAACCGAACCGCGGTGGACTTCATGAGTGATGTGGACGCGAAGGGGTTCATGGATGAGGTCTCCTCCCTCCGGGTGAGCCACAAGGATCGGATTCTGACCGCCCTGGATCGTTGCATCCGCATGATAGGGAGGGACGAGCCGCTGTACGAATATGTGATCTCGGCCACCGCCACGCCCCGCTCCTTTGCCACAACCGTCGGGGTGGAGGAGCAGGTCGTGCAGATGATAGACGAGTTCCAGTACCTGAACATGTACATTGATGCGGGGGTGGAAGAGAAGCCGTGCAAGGCGTACATGTCAACAGCGGAGATGAAGGTCGCGCCGCTACTCATCACCGGCTCGCTGATGGGCGTGGTGTCGGAGGAGCTGATGCGCTGGCTGCCACAGCGATTCTATGAGATTATCGTGCCCCGGATGAAGCCCGAGGAGTCCCTTGCCATGACACTGAACTACGCCAGCATCCACGGACACCCGATCCATCCCGATGTCGCCGAGTACATTGTGCATGTCACCAACAATGTCCCCGGTCGCATCGTGGAACTCCTCACCCCGAAAATCGCCAAGCCCCGGATTCTGACCATCGCCGACGTGGATCGGGCGCTGGCGTTCGAGGTGGGGCAGCACGGGAACATCAAGAATGACTGGGATGAGTACCTCGCCCTGGCGATGAATGGGGTGAACCACATGAACATGCGGCGGATCACCTACTTCCTCTGCAAGAACGAGGGGGAATGGTACTATCCCCGGGACATCAGACGCGAGATGACCCTGGACCTGGATGACGAGGAACTGCGGAGAGAGCTGGGGCTGCTGTACAAGTACGACCTGGTCGAACTGAGGGGGGGACGCTACGGGGGCGTGTTCGACCGCACACTCAAGAAGGTACTCATGACCCACTACGGGGACATTCTGGACCTGCCAGCGGAGGACTTCGATGCCTACTTCCGTTCGGACAACCTGCTCGACTACCTGCGTGAGCGGTCCAGGCAACTGGATCTGAGCCTCGCCGAGGCGGAGAGGCTCCGGGACACCCTGAAATCGTTGCGGGGCGAGCACAACGACCTGAAGGGGCACTATCATGAGCGGGAGACGCTGCTCCGCCTGATCAAGGCCATAATTGACGGCGAGGGCGGCCTGACGGAGGGGATCCGTGTGACGGAATTCACCCACACCCTCAACCACTTCCTCGAGGACGGCCGGGAGATCGACATCGTGCTGGCCGGCGCGGACGTGGTGGTCATGGCGGAGTGCAAGAACTACGCGCCCGAGTATCTTCACAAGATCACCAAGAAGATGGTGGCGGATTTTGCCGACAAGGCCCGGTGTCTCCGCAAGAAGCGGTTTCCGGACAGGACCCTCCGACTCGCCCTCTTCAGCAGGCACGGCGTGGAGGAGAGACTGAGGCCGGTTCTTGAACGCCACGGAATCTTTTGCCCCTGAGCCGCGGGGAGCAATTTCCACACTTCAAGCTCGGCTCGGATTGACAAATCCGAGCCAGACAAATGCCTCTGGATTTGTCAGTCCGGCGGGAGCATGGAGGGCATTCCGCTCTTCACGCTCGGCTCGGATTGACAAATCCGAGCCAGACAAATGTCGCCGGATTTGTCAATCCGGCGGGAACAGGCCAAGCTAATGGCCGAAACAACAATAATTTTTTATTCAGGAGGTTTATAAGTGCAGATTCTGATTCTTTATTTCTCGAAAGGCGGAAACACCAGAAAACTGGCTGAAGCGATTGCCAAAGGTGTTGACGGGGTCGATGGCGTGGATGCTGTTCTGAAGAATACCGAGGAAGTGACAAAGGATGACTTTCTCTCTTCGGAAGGCGTCATTGCCGGGTCGCCGGTATATTTCGGCGTAATGGCAGCGGAACTGAAAAAAATCTTTGATGATTTTGTGGGAATCCGCAAGAAAATGGAAGGGAAAATCGGGGCGACCTTCACCACTTCCGGAGACCCCACAGGCGGCAAGGAGACAACAATGATGTCGATCATTCAGTGCCTGCTGATCTATGGCATGGTCATCTCCGGCGATCCCATGTCTGCCACCGGCCATTACGGGACGGCCTGTGTGGGAGCACCGGACAGCAAGACCGAGGAGAATGGTATGAAACTCGGTCAGAGGGTGGCAGAACTGGCAAAGAGACTGAGAGGATAATATTGCGGATGTTCCTGTGGACTTAAACTTGAACTTGAACTTGAACTTGAACTTGAACTTGAACTTGAACTTAAACATAACTTGAACGAACATGCCCGTGAGCGTACTATGAATACGTTCACGGGCATGTTTACGTTCACGTTCACGTTTACGGGCAGTTTGCCGGGGGAGGATATGACAACAGACGAAAGAGATTTTTTCCGCGAAGCCACACTCAGAATATGCGGGAGCCTGGAGATCGAAAAGGCGTTACGGCAATGCCTCATGTACATACGGGATTTCATCCCGGCAGGTCAGATGAGCTTCCATGTTTATGACCGGGACTCGGGGATTGTGGAGACCGTGGCCCATGCCACCCATGAGGAGAGTCATAAGCTGTCGATCAGAACCCCCCTTTCATCCAAAGCTCGTATGCAGGTGGAGGACCAGCGCTCGGTTCAGCTCAGACTCGTTGACCGGATGGATGAGGATGAGGTGACCCGGCCGGTTGCCCAGAAACTGAACGCGCTGGATCGGTCGGCCGTGGTCATGGACCTGATATTGGAAAGGAAGTTTTTAGGCGTTCTCTCGGTCTTCAATGACGGTAAAAAAAAGTTTGACTCAAAGCATACACGGCTCCTGACGCTGCTGAACGAGCCGTTTGCCATTGCGCTCACAAACAGCCTGAGATACCGGGAGCTTCAGAAATTCCGGGATATGCTGGCCGATGACAACCGGTACTTGCAGGAGGAATTGCGCCGGCTCTCCGGCGAGGAGATCATCGGGGCCGAATTCGGCCTCAAGGAAGTCACGGAACTGGTCCGCCAGGTGGCCCCGTTAGACAGTCCCGTGCTCCTGCTCGGAGAGACCGGAACAGGCAAGGAGGTGATCGCCAATGCCATCCATAACCTGTCTCCCCGCAAGGAAGGCCCTTTTATCAAGGTCAACTGCGGCGCTATCCCGGAGACCCTCATGGACAGCGAACTGTTCGGCCATGAAAAGGGAGCGTTCACAGGCGCTCTTTCCCGAAAGCGGGGTCGTTTCGAGCGTGCCCATCACGGCACGATTTTTTTGGATGAAATCGGAGAACTTCCGCCCGAGGCCCAGGTGAGGCTCCTCCGGGTCCTCCAGGAAAAGGAGATCGAGCGGGTAGGAGGGAACAACACCATCAAAATCGATATCCGGGTCATCGCTGCCACTCACCGGAATCTGGAGACGATGCTCACCCAGGGCCGGTTTCGCGAAGACCTCTATTTCCGTCTCAGAGTATTCCCCATCACCATTCCGCCCCTCAGAAAGCGGAGCACCGATATCCCCGCTCTGGCCTCCCACTTCATCCAGAAAAAATCCCGGGAGATGAAGCTGGACACGGTTCCCCCCGTAGCCGCTGATGCCACTGACCGGCTGATGGCCTACCGATGGCCGGGGAACGTCCGGGAGCTGGAGAATGCTGTGGAACGCGCCCTGATCCTGAGCCGGGGCAGACCGCTCACTTTCAATGATATTCGCGGTCGGGCCGGAAAAGGCTCTTCCGGCCATGACCTTCAATCCGATTTTAAAAAGGGGGGAGTCCTTAACATTGGATGCGGTGATGTCCCGGCATATCCGCCAAGTTCTGGAGATGTGCGACGGCATGGTGGAGGGGGAGCGGGGGGCTGCCCGGGTGTTGGAGATCAATCCCTCAACCCTCAGAAAACGGATGAAAAAACTGGGCATTCCGTTTGGGCGGAAAGCCGGGAAGAAATCGAGTTCATAAATGCGGAAGAGATCATTACTTCGGAAATCCACAAACCAAACACTGTCATTCCCGCTCTTTCGGACAGCTCGAATTTGTTGACTTCGGAAATTCCGGACAGCCCGAATTTGTTGACTCCGAAAGCGGGA
>JAUCGI010000233.1 GCA_030378035.1 Desulfobacterales bacterium HSG2 | reverse complement strand
ATTAAATGAATCTTCTACCTGAGTTTTCTTATCTCCCCCCTTGTAAAGAATGTGTTTGCTACTACTGTAAATATATACAGCAAAGAGTATGCCAAGCTTTTCAGCGTTTTCTGGTTTTTTGCTATAACCACTTGTATTCATAGGAAATAAATTTTCAAAAAAATTTTTTTTCATTTTCCCAGGAAAATCAAAAAAATCAAAAATGACAATTTTTTGTCAAAAAAGTGACATTTTTTGTCAAAAGTGACATTTTTTGTTACTATAGGGCAAGAATCATGCCAAGCCATTCAAAATTTTATATTTTTTTTCACAAAAAAAATTGGGCATTCTTCATGGAAGTCTGAAATCGGATTCTGATAATTATTTCCAGACTGAATCAATTTTGCAATCCCCTCACTAAAGATACCTTTATAATTGATTAAAAAGTTTTCTTTAAAAGCATCTATCGTCTGCTTATAATTCGGGCTTCCAAAAATCGCCACCCGCGACAAAACATCCGCTCGAAAGACTTTAAATGGCATCTTTACATATTGCTTCAAAAATAGTTCACACTTTTTCTGAGGAACAAACGGGTGCATTCCCAAAGTGTAGATGATCCCGATATCAGGCTTTTTTCGGATTCCGGAACCCCGGAAACAACGGTCAGCCGGAAGACCTCCCGACGCGAGAACTGATGTCCGGAAACACCGATTATCTACATTTTGGGAATGCACCCGGAACAAACTCATCCGCGTTTGTCTGCGTTTATTCGCGTCCCGCTGTTCTTTCAGGAGTGTTAACTGATGGATGCCAAGTTTTAATTGCTCGGCCATAAATTTTTCTGTACATTTGCGCCTTTTCTTTGTGTCTTTGCGGACATAAAATACCGGAAAATTTTTGGCTGGTACTTATTTCCAGACTGAATCAATTTTGTAATCCCACCCTGTCTTCCCATAGCGGGATTTTATAATTGATTCAAAAATTCTTGTCAAGAGTTTTTTTTGAATCTGCATTAATTTCATCAAGCATCTTTTTATATCTCTTTTTTTTAGTCGGAATCTGCCGATTCTCAAAAAAACTTTTATATCTGATTATCCCTCCTTCACAAGAGCGTTTCCGATTATTTCTTTAAAGGTATCTATCGTCTGCTTATAATCCGGGCTTCCGAAAATCGCCGACCCCGCGACAAAAATATCCGCACCGGCAAGCGCGATTTTTCCGACAGTCTTTTCATTCACCCCGCCGTCGATCTGAATCAGGGTGGACAGCCCCCTTTCCTGAATGATTAAGCGAAGGGCCCTGATTTTATCAAGACTGTTTTCTATAAACGCCTGCCCGCCGAATCCCGGGTTGACACTCATGATTAAAACAAAATCAACATGCTCCAAAACCCATTCCATGGAAGAAAGCGGTGTCGAAGGATTCAGAACAACGCCCGGACGCGCTCCGGATTCTTTTATCATCTGGATCGTCCTGTTCAGATGGACGCAGGTTTCCGCGTGAACGGAGATCAGTGCGGCCCCCGCTTTTGCAAACTCCGAAACGTAACGATCCGGGTTTTCAATCATCAGATGGACGTCAAGGGGCAGGGAGGTTACCCGTTTGGCAGCTTCAACAACAATGGGCCCCATTGTGATATTCGGGACAAAATGGCCATCCATCACATCAATATGGATCCAGTCAGCGCCCGCGTCCCCAACAGCTTTTATCTCCTCTCCCAGTTTTGAAAAATCTGCTGAGAGTATTGAGGGGGCAATAAGTTTTTTCATCATATTTCCTTGTCGGTTGTCGGTTGTCGGTTGTCGGTTGTCGGTTGTCGGTTTCCGGTTGTCGGTTGTCGGTTTCCGGTTTCCGGTTTCCGGTTTCCGGTTTCCGGTTGTCGGTTTCCGGTTTCCGGTTTCCGGTTGGCGGTTGTCAGTTGTCGGTTGTCAGTTGTCAGTTGTCAGTTGTCAGTTGTCAGTTGTTTCCGTCGGATTGGCAAATCCAACGGCTTGGATTCTTGTCGATTAACCAACTGACAACTGACAACTGACAACTGACAACTGACAACTGATTATTGTAAAATGGAAGGCTTGTCAAGATGAAAAGATGTCCGTTGCCGGTTGCCGGTTGCCGGTTTCCGGTTTCCGGTTGTCAATTAGCGATTTCTGGTTAACCAGCAACTGGCAACTGATAACCGTAAACCGTAAACCGTAAACCGTAAACCGTAAACCGTAAACCGTAAACCGTAAACCTAAACAAAAACCCTGCTGTTTTTAAATGCTTCATACTGCCTGATCTGATTCTGGGATACAGAGGGCGGTATGCTTTTTATCACCTCTTCCAGGTGCTTCTGACTGATTTCGGCTCTCTCTTTTAACGCGTTTCTTGATGCTTCGTTGACCATGAATTTCACATCACTCGACACATAATTTTCTGACAGTTCGGCCAGCCGTTCAAAATCAACATCCGAATCAACGGGCCGGTCTTTCAGATAGAGTCTGAACATTTCAGCCCTTGCCTCAGGGTCGGGCGGTTCCACATAAACCACCTTGTCCATTCTGCCTGTCCTCAGAATCGCGGGATCAATTTTTTCGGGGCGGTTGGTCGCTGCAATGATAAATATCCCGTGTTCATGGCATTCGGTCATCTGCGCCAAGAATTCATTCACTTCTGACGCGTAACTGTGATAAAGATTCCCCTGCCTGCTGGGGAGTATCGCATCCACTTCGTCAATGAAAATGATGCTCGGCGATTTTTCCTTGGCCTCTTTGAACAACTGTCCGATCTTTTCCTGTGTCCCGTGGACATAAATGCTGGCAAGGTCCGAGGGCCTGATCTCTACAAAATTGTAATCGATCTCCTCTGCAAATTTCTGGGAGATGAATGTTTTGCCGCAGCCTGGCGGGCCGTATAAAAGGAGTCCGTTGGGAACGGTGACTTTGTATTTGTCGTAAAGGGATTTATCGTTAAGCGGCTGAATCACGTCATGGAAAAGGATGTCTTTGATCTCTTTCATTCCTGCCACATCATCAAAGCCCCCGCCCTTTTTCTTTTCTATCTTGGGGGGTTTTCCCTTTAATTCCATTGATGTGGAATGTTTTTCCACATCAACCGCCTTTTTCCCGGAAGTTAAAGCGGATAAAAATTCATCCGGGGTTTTATATCGCTGTTCAATGTCCGTTGAAATCGCCTTTAAGATGATTTCATCCAGATATTCATCACACCTGTCATTATAAAAGGATGGCCTGGGAGGCGGTGTTTTTCTTGCCTCAAATATCTTTGTCATTACATCATCATCAGACTGCGCGTCAAAATCGTATTCCCAGGGAGCGTGTCCCGTGACGATATGATATAAGATGACACCCGCGGAGAAAACATCACTGGCAGGGAGATAAATGTCCCAGAAACATTCAGGGGCAAGGTAGGCGGACGCTGTTTTTTGGGAAATTTTCCGATGTTCTGGCGCTTTTAAGACTGCCTTCGGTGTATCCTTTTTATAAGAGATCAGAATATCATCAGGTGTTATGCCCGCGTTTTCCTGTTTCCAGGGGCCGACTTGGAAATTTTCGTGTGCGGCTTTTAAACCCTTGAGCACGTCTGTTTGAACAGACAATGCGTCCTGAATCGGGAGCATTTTTTTTTGTTCTAATAATTGGGATAAGGTCATGGTTGTCAGTTGTCAGTTGTCAGTTGTCGGTTGTCGGTTGTCCGATTATTAAGTTTGCGCCAACCGGAAACCGAATATCATAATCTTCCCTAATTTTCAAAGCAAAAAACAATACGTTGAGGTCAAAGTGTTTTTTTCCAATGCACTTTTCAGGCTTGGGAAAAAAGTGTAAACTATCAGCTTTACATTCAAACAAAACTTGGGAGAAGACTTATGATCAAAGCAGGAGTCGGACAGGCAGAGTGCATTGACACCCTGAACGCGACCCGACTGGCCATTGCACAATGCAAGGGGCAAATGGGAAGCCTGAACCCCAAGTCGGAATTGTATTCGCCGGGGTTTGGGTTTAGGTAATCCGCCGCGCTCGGTTCACCCTCCGCGCTCGGTTCTGATTGCTAAATCCGAACCGCCGGATTTAGCAATCCGGGAAGGGGCGGAACTGCCGGATTTGGCAATCCGGCAGGAGCGGGAAGGAGCGGGGAAGGGGACGGAGCTGCCGGATTTGGCAATCCGGCAGGAGCAGGGAATGGGAGCCTATTCACAATCTTCCGACACGGGCGGATCCATCTGAGAATCAACGGTTATCGAACTGTTGCTCTCTCTGATCATAAAAGAACGGCCTCCTTCGCCCTCAATCGGAAGAATTTCAGCTTTTCCCGTAGGCAGATTCTCGAAAGAAAACTGTCCGTTTGCATCGGTAGTTTTTTGAAAACTACCCGATTTGAGTTTCAGCTTTATTTCTGTGTTCGGCTTGATCTGTCCATCCCAGTCGTAAAATGTGCCAGTAACGGCGCAGCCTCTTCCGTTAAAGTCCACGCGGCGTGTCCCTCCTTTGGTGTAAGGCATAAGCTCACTTTCATAATAAAGTCCGGGTCCGTAAACCAGTTGAGGGGTTCCATATCCTGTCGGGACATTATCAAGCTTGTAATATCCGGTTTCTCTTATATTCCGAGTTTCAACCAAGGGGTGAACACTCGTGCCAAGACGCACCCAGCTCCCGGTAGGATCACCGTTTTCATCAAATACATATCCCTCAATAGCTCCTATGGCACCCGGTCCGATATCATAGGAGACTGCCTGGTTATTATATAGCACCTTAAATGATTTAAACCTTTCCATATAACCTTCAGTATAGGCGAGTGTAATTCCGCCCACCGGTACCGATACCGGTCCGTATGACCCGTCGGTTGATATAGGCAGCTTGCATGCGACATTCGACCAGACTTCAATTTCTGTAACTATCTGAGCCGGTTCTCCGGATTCATCATAAGCTTTCCCTTGAAGACTTCCCCAAAGAGTTGGGAAATATATATTACTGGAAGTGCATCTGACATCACTTTCGGGGTAGGAAGCATCACAAATGCTGCCACAACAATTAAAATAGACATCTTTGCAGGAAGTCCATATTATGCCATCAACATTCAGGTCGGCGGAAACATTCCCGTTAAACCCCTCGCAATAGTAAACATCCTCATATTCTTCTTGTATTCGACAGCATGGCACATCATCAAATATGTAATTGCCATTGGCATCTGTGATGACGCTTCTGCGATACTCTCCCAATTCATATTCGCACATGAATTGCTGGAGACGCACCGGAACACCTGTCGCTGGCTGACCGTTAACCCCGTACACCGTTCCCCGGATCGTTCCGATGGGCATCTCTATATATACCAATGTCCATTCAGACGCCTCTGATGTGTTCCCTTTGCTATCCCGGGCCGTCAGGGTGATTTTGCAGATGCCGAAGTTTTCAGGTGCGGTAACCTCAGCACTTGCGATAAACGGAGGCGTGACAGATATCCCATCCGCAGGTTCCGAGCCGGCTATGGTTCCGCACGTCGCTGACCAACTCACCGAGACGTCATCCCCTTCCGCATCGGTAATCTGAGCCGTAATTTCCGCAGTGTCTCCGGGATCAATACGATCCGGCACGGTGAATGATGTGATGTCCGGTGCATAGTTGATTCCGCCCAGTCGGAGGATGCCATCTTCACCATACAAGGGCTGGCATTTGTCAACATTCTCATTTAAAAAACAACTGGCTTGCACACTTGGCGTGTCAAACACCCTTGCATCAGCTTTTTCTGTGGCAAGGGTGAAAGTCCCGCCATCTGCATCTTTCACATAATACCGCACGCCGTTGAGGATAGTGTAAACCTTTATCTGTTCAGGATCGGCGGACGGATCACTCTTTTTGACAGTAAATGAGGATACAGGCTCATTATCCCCGTTACAGTCGCACGGCCGTTCAGGAGCGCCTCCAGAAAAGGTTACGCCTTCTGCAAACCAGTCAAAGCTCACCGGGCTGTTATCCTCTGTCTTGACAAAGCTGAATTTAAAGCATGCATGAGTGCTCACCGGCCGGTCAAAGTTCCACCATGTGAAGTGATTTACCGCGCCACACATCCAGAGATCGTCACCCCGTTTTTCCACAGTGCCTTTGCCATCTTCATGCCAGAGGCCATCTTCAGGATTGTACCACCACAGCGGGATTTCCTCATCTTCGCTGGCTTCCATCCCGTCCGGGACTTTCATGCAGATTCGTGCGTTATCGTTCAGTTCGGTTATGGGATTCCCATCCTGATCCTTAAGGTCAAATTCCATCAGTCCCAGGCTCTCCAGAGTAACCGTTCCGCCTCCCTGTGACGGTTCTCTGATGGCCAGAAAATCGTTTCCGGGGAAAGCATCCATGTCAGAAGTGGTGGGATCAATGTAGGAAATATTTCCGATAATTTTTGTCACACCAGCAGGAAAAGCGTCATAAGAGATCTCCAGTTCCCCGATCTTTTGTCCGTCTTTCTTAATGTCAACACCACTGTCAATATAATCTTCCCATTTAATCTCATCTGTCACCGGAAGCAGTGTGACTTCAACATTATAATCATATTTGCCAGCCTGATAGGCAACTTTTGCATATCCGGTTGCATAACCGTCAGCAGTCACTTCAATCGGAAAGACTGCTCCGCCGACGCCGTTAAGAAGCTCACCATTGCTGACCTGCTTTGAAAAATTCCCCTCTCCGTCAGAGGAGGTTGTTTCCGAGCCGATCTTCACCTGAGCGGAAGCGATCCGAAGTCCTGCCCCGCGAACACTGCCCGTAACGGCTATGAAGGGACATCCGTCAGTGCCGACAGTCATGCCGGGGGGCGTATCCGTACAGGCGTCATCGCAGTCGGCTACCCCGTCACTGTCCGTATCTATATCAGATTCGCCGCAGCCGCATTGCCCGGGCGCAGTTTTGGCGGGATCACTCGCGCACTCGTCATTACAGTCGGCCGTACCGTCACTGTCCGTATCCGTATCGGGACTGCCGCATCCGCAACTGCCGGCCGATGTCTTGTTCGCGTCATTCGGGCAGCCGTCAATGCAATCGACCGTACCGTCACCATCTGTGTCTATGCCGGTATCAGGATTGCCGCAGCCGCATGTGCCGGGTTCGGTCTTGTTCGCGTCATTTGGGCATTCCTCTTTGCAGTTAAGCACGCCGTCTCCGTCAGAATCAACGTCCGCTATGCCACAGCCGCACGCGCCCGGTGATATTTTGTTCCGATCTGTGGGACACCCGTCCTGGCAGTTGATTACGCCGTCACCGTCAGAATCGGCATCTGATATGCCGCAGCCGCAGGTTCCCGGGGCTGTTTTGTTCCGGTCATCGGGACACCTGTCATTGCAGTCGGGCGTGCCGTCATTGTCAGAATCCGTATCCGGTGTATTGCAGCCACAGTCACCCGGCTCTGTCTTGTCCGGATTGCTCGGACAGTTGTCGTTGCAGTCGGGTGCGCCGTCATTATCCGCGTCTGTGTCTGCTGTGCCACAGCCGCAGTTGCCCGGCTCTGTCTTGCCCGGATCGTTCGGACAGTTGTCATTGCAGTCGGATGCGCCGTCATTGTCGGAATCCGTATCCGCTATGCCGCAGCCGCAGGTGCCAGGGGCTGTTTTGTTCGGATCACCCGGGCATTCATCCTCGCTGTCTGCCAAGCCGTCCATATCACTGTCATAGACTTCTGTTTCCGCCCACACGCTGACCGTATAGCGGAATCTTTTCGCTTTCCGGTTTGAAAACCGCCATTTTTTGCTGCCGGTAATCTCACCGGGCGACAATCCGTCCGAAGCCGCATATTCAAAATAGGGTTTCCCCTCAGTTGTTCCGTCAGCATTTTCCACCGTCACATCAGCGGCACTGATGCTTTCAATGACCACCCGAATCGGTGAGCTGACAATGCTGTTATCGGAAGTATTCTTTACCGACACATTCACATAGCTGATTTTTCCCTGCCGGTCATACCTCATCTGAGATTTGATCAGTTTAACCTCTTCGGTTACCTCTGTCCCTGCATAAGAAAGCGGTGCAACGGCAAGCATGAAACCGATAAGTAATACACCGATAATTATCTGACTGCTTTTTAATCTGTTTTCCATGATTTTTGTCCCCCGAAAAAAAATGAAAGTTGAAATGAAAGTTAAGTTACGGTTTGCAGTTTGTTATCTGCCCGGGATTGTCTGAGGACTGAACCGCGAACTTTCATCACCTGTTATGAAAGATGTCCGAATGTTCTGTCCAAAGACCGCCTGAACGCTGAACTACAAACTTCAGTTTACCTGATTATATAAAGATCAGACTTCCGAAGTTTTTAAAACTTGGGAAGTCTCCAAAAAAAACACCCCCTTTCACAAAAAAGCCCGGATTAATCCCACTCCGATAATACTTGGGATTATAAAAGCATATTACACAAGGAAATATATCTTCTTACATAAGCTTTTAAAAAATTGATAAAAAAATATAAGGAGATTGGCATCCTTCATCTTCATTTTTGATAAACACATCGCTCATCAGGGTTTTATTTTATTATTTGCTCAATGCTACCGGGATTTTCAGATCAATTCCCCTGACCGCCGGTATCCTTCCGCCTTTGACGGTTATGG
>JAUCGI010000163.1 GCA_030378035.1 Desulfobacterales bacterium HSG2 | reverse complement strand
GGTTTGTAAGAAGATGATCCCTTGCAGATGATGTGAAACAGAATAATATTGGCAAACCTGCCGTTTTTTTTGCGGCTACCACAACGATTCATAAATTCGTCCCCCTTTGTCATTATAAGAGAGGGGGGTGACGAATTTATGATTTGCTGTACCACCCACCCAAGCCGGGACACTTCTTGTTCCCAAACCCGGGTTTGGGAACAAGAAGTGTCCCGGCTTAGGTGGGTAGCAAAATGAAAAGAAGTTGATTTAAACACAAAAAAGGCAATTCAAAATGATTTCAAACCGACTGAAAGATATCACCTCTTTTATTGTCATGGATGTGCTTGAAAAAGCCCATGAAATGGAGCGCAGCGGAATAAAGGTCATTCACCTGGAAGTGGGGGAGCCTGATTTTGATATCCCCCGATGCATCAAGGCGGCCGCGTGCAAGGCCCTTGATGACGGCTATACCCATTACACCCACAGCATGGGCATGATCGAACTCAGGGAAGCCGTCTGTGAATATTATCTGAACACTTACAATGTATCGGTGGAACCGGATCAGATTGTGATCGGCTCAGGCACTTCGCCGGTCATGTTCTGCCTCTTTGCGGTGCTTCTGGAACGAGGCGACCAGGTGATTATCTCCGATCCCCATTACGCGTGCTACCCGAATTTCATCAGATTCATGGAAGCGGTGCCGGTCACGGTTCCGGTTTATGAAGAGGACGGTTTTCAATACCGACCCGAAGAGATCAGGGAAAAGATTACCGGTAAAACAAAGGGAATATTCATCAATTCCCCTTCGAATCCCACCGGAAATCTTTTGTCGGAGACCCGTATGAAGGCCATTGCCGAATTTGCGCCCCATATTATTTCGGATGAGATCTATCACGGCCTGGTGTATGAGGGAAGGGAGCATTCCATTCTGGAATTCACAGATAACGCTTTTGTCTTTAACGGGTTTTCAAAACTCTACGCCATGACAGGGATGCGGCTCGGTTATCTGATCGCGCCCAAGCCCTTCATCCGACCTATCCAGAAGATCCAGCAGAACTTCTTCATCTCTCCCAATGCAATGGTGCAAAAGGCGGGGATTACCGCGCTCAGGGAAGCAGGGGAGGATGTGGCAAAGATGAAGCAGACCTATGACAAGCGAAGAAAATTTATGATCCGCCGCCTCAAAGAGATCGGTTTCGGGATTACCGTGGAGCCTACCGGCGCGTTTTATGTCTTTGCAAATGCAAAACACATCTCCGACGATTCCTACAAACTCTCTTTTGACATCCTCGAAAAAGCGCATGTGGGAGTGACACCCGGCATCGATTTCGGAAAGAACGGCGAAGGCTACCTCAGATTCTCTTACGCGAACTCCATGGAGAACATCGCGGAAGGGATGGACCGGTTGGAAAAGTATCTGGGCGGTTGACGGTTTACGGTTTACGGTTTACGGTTTACGGTTTACGGTTATCAGTTGTCACTTGCGACAGCGAACAACTATCAACCGTAAACCGTAAACCGCCAACCGCCAACCGCCAACCGTAAACCGTAAACCGCCAACCGTAAACCGTAAACCGTAAACCGTAAACCGTAAACCGTAAACCGTAAACCGTAAACCGTAAACCGTAAACGGACAAAGAACAATGACCTCTGAATTCATAACAAGCGCTGTGAAACCGTCCCATTATCCTCCGGCGAGCCTGCCGGAGATCGCTTTTGCGGGCCGCTCCAATGTGGGGAAATCTTCGATGATTAACAAGCTCATCAATCGGAGACGTCTGGTTAAGACAAGCTCCACACCCGGACGCACCCAGCTAATTAACTTTTTTCTTGTAAACAACGCCCTCTCCTTTGTGGATCTTCCGGGATACGGATACGCAAAGGTCCCAAAATCCGTAACAAAAAAGTGGGGACCGATGATCGAAACGTATCTTTCCACAAGAAGCACCCTGAAAGGGGTGGTGCTCATCATGGACATACGACGTATCCCCGGCACGGATGAACTGAATTTTACAGACTGGCTCAGTCATTTCGGTATCCCGAGCATCCTTGTGCTGACAAAGGCGGACAAGCTGTCAAAAACAAAACAGAAAAAACAGCAGCTTGCCATCGCGGAAGCACTTTCCGCGGATAAGGATGACCTGATTCTCTTTTCCGCGAAATCAGGACAGGGGAGGGATGCTGTATGGGAGAATATTCAGGTGGTTGCAGACTGTTGAAATTGCTTTTTCGCGACAACCGCCCTGCTGATCGTCACAGGCTCTTCCGCGACAACCGCCTTGCTGATCTCTTCAATTGTCGTCAGCCCGCGAAGCACTTTTTTCACGCCGTCATATCGCATGGTCTGAAAGCCGGCTTTATACGCGCAATCCCGAATATCGGCAATCGGGGCTTTCTTTGCGATAAGCGCCTTAAGTTCATCATTGATCGTGAGAAATTCATGTATGGGAATCCTGTCGGAGAATCCGGTATGATTGCAGTGGGAACACCCTTCCTCCCGGTGGAAAAAAACCTTTGTCTTCCCATCCCAGATAAAAATATTTTCAATCTCCCGGGGTAATAACTGATATTTCACCTTACACTGATCGCACAATCTCCTCACAAGTTTCTGAGCCATGATACCGATCACCGAGCGTTTGATCAGCATGGGATCCAGGCCCATCTCTGTCAACTGCACGATGGTCCCGAGCGCATTCTCCGCACACAGACTGGTCAGGACAAGATGGCCTGCCAGGGCAGCCCATACTGACATTTTCACTGTTTCCAAATCCCGGATTTCTCCTATGAGGATTACATCCGCATACTGTTTGAGGAGTGACCTGACCCCCGATACAAAATCAAGATCGGCATCAGGGTTCACCTGAACCTGACTGACATTGTTCAGGCGGCATTCAACAGGGTCCTCAATCGTCATAATGTTAATTTCGGGTCTGTTTATATGGTTAATAAGTGAATAAAGAGTTGTTGTTTTGCCTGAACTGTTCGGACCCGCCGCAAAGAACACGCCTTTGGAATGCCTTGACACCTTTTTGAGTTCATCATGGATATGTTTTGAAAAACAGAGTTCGGAGAGTTCGGGCACATCCTTTACCTCTCCCAATATTCCGAGAGCAATCTTCTCTCCGCAAGTTGTCGGAATACTTGAAAAAGTCAGATGAATCGTCTTGTTCACCAGGAGAAGATTGATCTGGCCGTCCCGGGGTTTTTGTGTTTCGGCGATATCGACGCCGGCGAGCGACTTGAGTTTGGATACGATTGCTGAAAGAAGGGCTTTGTCCAAAACCATCCTCTCTCCAAGCACATTGTCGATGCGAAACCGAATCCTGATCACCTCATTTCCCGGTTCGATATGAATATCGGTTGCCCGCTCCTTCACAGCGAGCAGTAATAAGCCGCGAATGAATTCAATGACCGCGTGACCTCCTGTGAGTTTTTGAAAATCCTCTGAGGAGATCGGGCCATGCTCCTTGAATAACGGCGCTGATGACAAGTTGGCAATGACCTTATCGATAAACTCATTCAGCACATTGTTTGTCTGATATTGAATTTCGATAGCATCCTCTATGTCATAAGGAAGGGCAAATACGGGACTGACAGGAGAGGTGGTAATTCTCTCCACCTCCTCCATGATGATTCTGTTGCAGGGGTCAGCGGCCGCCACGGTAATTGCATCCCCCAGTTTATAGATGGGTATCACCTTGTGCTTTCTTGCAAACCGCTCAGGGATGCTCCGAACAATATCAGACTGAAACAGGGTTTTCTTAAGATTCACATAAGCGGCATCAATTGAATTCCCCCATAACATGCATAATTCATCCTTTTTTGAAGGATATTTCCGAACAAGATGCATCAGTACGGCCAACGCATCTCCCTGAAATTTCCAGAGCAGATTCCGGAAATCCTTTTCACAGAGAATATCCCCTGACTCCAAAAGTCTGAAAAACTCAGGATTGTCAGATTCACGGGGTCCGATGTCGTCCATTATCCTTTTTCCTTCCTTTCTTTCTTTCTTTTTAAGCTCTCAATCATCATTTTGCTTATCATATCCTGGGACATTTCCTTTTTTTTGGGATTAGCAAACTGCTCGTCCTCCCTGATCTCCTCCAACATTTTATTGAGATCGTATTTTTCAGACATCTTTTCAACCCCCGTTTTTAAATGCCGACCATGTTTTTTTGAGAATCCCTCTCATCGCTTCAATGGAAGTGTCTTTCCGGATATAATTGGCGGCACCCAGGTTCAGACACCTTTCCACGCTTTCCGCACTGATAACAGAGGTCAGCATGATAACAAAAGCGTCAGGAAACTCGCTCATAATCTCTTCCAATGCCTGTTCCCCCGTTTTTACGGGCATGTTTATATCAAGCAGCAAAATATCCGGATTCAGTTCCCTGAACAAATCGACCGTTTCCTGTCCGTCTTCCGCTTCCCCGACAATTTCACATCCCAGAACCGTCACCACCGTTTTTATATATTTTCTTACATAAGTCTCGTCATCTGCTAAAAGTATCCGCGGCTTTCTTTTTTTTACCATACTTGCTCCCTCCGTATCAAATCGTTCGGACAGTTTTTATAACCTGACGATCATTATCTTAATAATGATATATATATCATCTTAAATTTTTATTTGCAATCATCAGTTTAAAAAATTTAAACTGTCCATTTTTATAAACAGAGGAACTGACCTTTCCAAAATGAGTATAAATTGTTGTTATAAAAAAGCATAATGCTGCTGCCATAAAAAAATGCTCCGGAAACATATTTCAGAATATCGCTTACACCGCGCCGATATTCTACAAGGATTGCGGATAAGAAAGGATTCGGTGCTCTTTGGAAGCTCTTTGGCTGTCGTGAATCTGCAAGAATTGTGTCGTGAATCTACAAGGATTGTGGATAAGAAAGGATTCTGTGTGCTCTTTGGAAGTTCTTTGGCTATCGTGAATCTGCAAGGATTATGATTAGGTGTGCTCTTTGGAAGGTCTTCGGCTGTCGTGAATCTGCAAGGATTGTGGATAAGAAACTTCCATGAAAAAATTTTTTCACCCCCAATGATGAAAATCTATTTTTATGGTAAAGGATTAGGCGTGCTCTCCGGAGGCTCTTCGGCTATCGTGAATCTGCAAGGATTATGATTCGGTGTGTTCTTTGGAAGCTCTTCGGCTGTTGTGAATCTACAAGGATTGTGGATTCGATGTTCTCTCCGGAGGCTCTTCGGCTATCGTGAATCTGCAAGGATTATGATTCGGTGTGTTCTTTGGAAGCTCTTCGGCTGTCGTGAATCTACAAGGATTGTGGATAAGAAAGGATTCGGTGCGCTCTTTGGAAGTTCTTCGGTTATCGTGAATTCGCAAGGATTATGGTTAGGTGCTCTTTGGAAGCTCTTCGGCTATCGGTTAAATGCAACACGGGATATCTGTTTTCATCGGATGTCCCCTTTTTTGCTTGACTCAATTAAAATATGGCTTTAATATATAAGTTTAAAACGATTCATTCGAGGTTCGACTCAGGACAGGACAGTTTGAAACTTCAACAGATTTATAGGAGTGTTAAATGCTTTTAGAGGGTAAAAACGCAATCATCAGCGGCGGTGTCCAAGGAATCGGTGCCGCGACTGCTGTTGAATTCGCGAGGGAAGGCGCGAATCTCTGCATTGTTGATATCAAACCTGAAAACGAGGCAAAAGATATTGAAGAACAGATCCGTAAAATGGGTCGAAAAACCATTTTCTCCAAGTGCGACATATCCTCTTTTGCCGATGCTGAACGCTCGGTGAAGACCGCGCTTGATGAGTTTGGCAGAATTGACATTCTTGTGAACAACGCGGGCATCAGCCGGGATCAGGTATGCTGGAAGATGACCGAAGAGCAGTGGGACCGGGTAATTGAAGTCAATTTGAAAGGGTATTTCAACCTTACCCGTCATGTCGCGCCTCTGTTCAAAGAGCAGAAATCCGGGAAAATCATAAATGTCACGTCCATAAACGGCCTCCGCGGGAAATTCGGGCAGACCAACTATTCCGCGTCCAAAGCCGGCGTTATCGGTTATACCAAGGCCCTTGCAAAAGAGCTTGGCGCGTTCGGCGTCAACGTAAATGCCGTGGCCCCCGGGCTGATTGAGACCTCAATGCTCAGGGAGTCTGATTCCCGTGACAAAATCATTGACATGGCAATGAATGAAATCGTCCTCAAACGGGTCGGGCAGCCTGAGGATGTGGCAAATGTCATCGCGTTCCTCGCGTCAGAGAAAGCCAAGCATATCACAGGGGAAGTTATGAAGGTGGATGGGGGGCAGTATATATAAACTTGATGCTTGATGTTTGATGCTTGATGTTTGATGCTTGATGCTTGATGCTTGATGTTTGATGCTTGATGCTGGATGCTTGATGTTTGATGTTGAGACTTGACGCTTGATGTTTGATGCTTGATGCTTGATGCTGGATGCTTGATGCTTGATGTTTGATGTTGAAACTTGATGTTTGAAACTTGATGCTTGATGGCTTGCTGCCTGATAAGCCGGCATTCGGTTTCTATTCGGGAATTTATTTATGGGAAAGATTGCAATTATAGGCGTCGGCCAGAGTGCCTTTGTCCGGCGGTATCCGGGTTCTGTGAGGGAACTGGCTTTTGAGGGTTTTAAGGAGGCTGTGCAGGATGCGCGGATAACGGCTAGGGAGATCGGGGCTTCCGTGGTCTGTTCGGCTCCGGAATATGATAAGCAGCGGTCGCCGGCAGGGGTTTTTGCGGAATATATGGGACTCAATCCCCAGCCCGCGTTCTATGTGGAGACGCTCTGTTCATCCGGCAGCACGGGGCTGAGACTGGCGTATTCCCTGATTCAGTCGGGGCTTCATGATGTGGTGGCCGTTATCGGGTTTCAGAAAATGTCAGAGATCTCCTCTGCCGAGATCCAGGAGCGGATGGGGCGCGGGGCTGACATCCAGTGGGAAAGTCCTTTCGGGACCATGATGCCCGCTTATTACGCGATGTATGCCAGAAGACACATTGAAAAATACGGAACCACCCTTGAAGACCTGGCCCTGATCCGGGTGAAGGCCGGGACTTACGGTCAACTGAATGAAAAAGCCGCGTACCGCAAAAAGATCACGCTGGAAATGTTCTCTGACGCGGAGAACCGAATGGCCGCCCCCGTGGCAAGCCCGCTCCGGACCGGGGACTGCTGCGCCAATGCGGACGGCAGTTCCTGTGTGATCGTGGCCGGCGAGGAAAAAGCCGGAGCGTTTTGCAAAAAGCCGATTTGGATTCTGGGACTGGGCGCGGCTACGGATACTTTAAACTTAGCTGGAAGAGACCTGTTCTCCGGCCTGACGGCCGCCCGGCAGGCCGCGGGGCAGGCTTACAAAATGGCGGGCGTCGGTCCGAAGGATATTGATGTGGCCGAGGTTCACGACTGCTTCACCATCGCCGAAATGATGGCTTATGAAGACTTGGGATTTGCAAAACCGGGAGAGGGGAAGGACCTGATAAGGGGCAGAGAGACTTATAAAGAAGGATGCATTCCGGTAAATCCGGATGGCGGTCTGCTGTCCAAAGGGCATCCCATCGGCGCGACCGGCGGGTCGCAGATCAGGAGCGTTGTCTTGCAGCTCAGACGCGAGGCGGGAGAGAGTCAGGTCAGGGAGCCGGAGATAGGACTGATTCACAATATCGGCGGTGTGGGCGTTTACGGGAACGTGACAATTCTCGGGAGGTAAAAAAATGGGTGAGAAAAAAGAATTGGATGAGAGATTTAAAAAATTCGGGACAGTCAGCTTCACCTCGGTTACAAAGGTCAATGACTTTATCGACCATCTCGAAGCGGGCAGGGTCACGGGAACCCGATGCGGGGACTGTGGTCTGACCTTCTTTCCGCCCAGAGCGGACTGCTGTCAGTGCCTCGGCAGCAATATGAAATGGTTTGAAGTCTCCGGCCCGGGAAAGCTTGTGACCTACAGCAGGCTGGAATATGCGCCGACAGGATTCGGAGATGATCTGCCCTATTGCATTGCAGTTCTTGACTACGGAGATTTCAAAGTATTTGGGAGAATCGCAGGCGATGTTCCCGAAGAAGAGATCAGTGTGGGGATGGCGATGAAAACGGTGGTCAGTGAACTGCCGAACAAGCGGTTGAACTATGTTTTTCAGAAAGCGTGATATCGAAATCAGGCACCCCGTTTCTATATGACCTTCATTCAGCTATGCCCCATTTCATGAGCCTTTTCAGGCAGATGCCATTATGGAACATCGTGGCCACCTTCCATTACTCTATGGGCGACTCTTTGCGCGTTGATTGACGGGTCGTTTGTACAAACAAAGAAAAGTCGGATGAAAAAGCCGGCGGCTTTGGCTCTCTGGGCAAACTCCAATTTTTCCTGTGTTGAAAATACTGTTTCAAATGCCATGCTGATCATGCCGGCCAGACAATTTTCCCGCAATCAGCAAAGAGTTGTTTTCACAGAAAATTATTTTCTATCGCATCAGAGTTGTTTTTAAATATAAACATTTGATATATCAGCAAAAAACAGACCAGACGACTCACTGCGAAATTTTGATTTTCAGACATAAACACAATATATTGTGTTACAAATCTGAGTACAGGACAAAAAGTGGATTCCGGGTCGGAAGTGCCGGGAATCCTGCCGATTCCCGGCACTTCCGCCCGGAATGACAGATGCCCGGTTTTCAGGCATCCGAAGTTTTTTGTCCTGTACAC